>DNQL01000089.1 GCA_003500765.1 Elusimicrobiota bacterium
GCCGCGTCCCGCTGCCAGGCTACACCCACATGCGCCGGGCGATGCCGACCACCGTAGGGACCTGGATAGGCTGCTTCGCGGCCGCCGCGCGTGACGACGCCCGGCTGGCGGATTTCCTGCTGGAGCTCATCGACCAGTCCCCGCTCGGCTCGGCCGCCGGCTTCGGCGTGCCGGTGCTGGACATCGACAAGCGCTACAGCGCGCGGCTGATGGGCTTCTCCCGGGCCATAGAGAACCCCGTCTACGCGCAGCTTACGCGCAGTAAGTTCGAGCCGGCCATCCTGCACCTCTGCTCGCAGGTCATGCTGACGCTCAACAAGCTGGCCACCGACCTGGTGATGTTCAGCATGCCGGAGTTCGGCTTCGTGGAACTGCCCGAGAAATTCTGCACCGGCAGTTCCATAATGCCGCAGAAGAAGAATCCCGACGTGCTGGAGCTGGTGAGGGGTAAATACCACGCGGTCCTGGCCGAGGAGTTCAAGGCCTTGTCGCTGGCGGGCAACCTGCCCTCCGGCTACAACCGCGACGCACAGTTGGGCAAGGGGCCGCTCTTCGCCGGTCTGGACGCGGCGCTGGCGTCACTGGGCATCATGGCCAAGGTGACGGAAGGCCTGCGCTTCGTACCGGAGCGCTGCCGGCTGGCGCCGGAGCTGTTCGCGACCGAAGAGGCCTACAAGCTGGTAAAGGCCGGAGTTCCTTTCCGCGACGCCTACCGCCGGGTAGCCGGGAAATTCCGGGCCGGCTGAGACGCGCCACTCCCCGAAAAACCCCCGGGCCGTCCCGGGGGTTTTCATTTGCGTCAACCGGACCCGGAATTTAGTACACTTAAATACAGGGTAGGGACGAGAAATCAATCAATTCGTTCCGCACGTTAAAAAAGCAAAGGAGACAACTTATGAAAACAGCCAAAACAGGCCTGTTTCTCGCCGGTATTTTCATGTTCGCCGCCGCCGTTCCGGCCATGGCGCAGAAGAAAGGCATGGAAAAAGCGCAGGAAAAGAAGCAGGAAATGACCCGGGAGATGACCCAGGCTCAGGAAGAGAAATCCGCCGACGAGACGGCGGGCGAGATAAACGCCGCCGCCAAAGGCGACGCGGAACAAGTGCAGGCCAGGATAATGACCCAGTTCGGAGTGGACGGGGGCCGGATCCAGACCATGCGCGAAGAGGGCGGGATGAACTACGGCGAGATCTCGCTGGCGCTCAGCCTGGCCAAGGGGATGGAGGGCGGCATCAACGACGATAACCTCGCCAGGATAACCGCGCTGCGCCAGGGCGAGCCCAAGATGGGCTGGGGCAAGATAGCGCAGGACCTGGGCCAGAAGCTCGGCCCGGCTATCAGCGAGAACAAGAAAATGTCCGCCGAACTCCGCAAGCAGGCCAAGGAAGGGAAGGGCGGCAAAGACGCCAAAAAGAACAAAGAGATGAAGAAGGAAAAGACCAGGGAAAAAGCCCGGACCATGAAAGAGCAGGGCGCCGGCAAGGGCGGCGCGGCTAAAGGCGGCAAGGGCGGCAAGTAAAGCGCCGATGAAAGCGGGCCCGCTACGGCGGGCCCGCTCATTTAACACGGGAGGAAAAGGAATGCTTAAGGATTTCAAAGAGTTCGTTATGCGCGGCAACGTCGTGGACATGGCCGTCGGCGTCATCATAGGCGGCGCCTTCGGCAAGATCGTGACCTCGCTGGTAAACGACGTCATCATGCCTCCGATAGGCAGGCTGACCGGCGGCGTGGACTTCTCCAGCCTTTTCATAGACCTTTCCGGCGCCTCCTACGCCACGCTGGCCGAGGCCCAGGCCGCCGGCGCCGCCACCATCAATTACGGGGCGTTCATAAATACCATCATCAACTTCCTGATAGTGGCGGGCGCCATCTTCCTGATGATAAGCCAGCTCAACCGCCTCAAGTCGCGCTTCAACAAGCCCGCCCCGACGGCCGAGCCGGTCACCAGGGAATGCCCGCTCTGCCTGTCCGTAATACCGATAAAGGCCGTCAAGTGCGCCCATTGCGCCTCCGACCTGAAATGATCCCGGATAAGAAACCGTAAAAAAGGGCTCCCCCCGGGGAGCCCTTTTTTTTGCCGCCTATTTTGCTATCCTTGAATTCCCCGGCCGCGACGGAGCGACCCGTCCCGCGGCGGGGAAAGAAGCCGCCAATGTCCATACTTCTAAGCTGCCAGGACCTGTCCAAGAGCTTCGGCTCCCGTCCCCTCTTCGAGGGGCTCTCGTTCGGCCTTTTCGAAGGCGAGCGCACCGGCCTCATCGGCCCCAACGGCGCCGGCAAATCCACCCTGCTCAGGATACTGGCCGGCCGCGAGACCTGCGACTCCGGGGCGGTCACGCCCAGGCGCGGCCTGCGGCTGGGGTACCTGGAACAGCGGGACTCCTTCGCGGAAGCCCCCGGGGGCCGGACAGTCCTGGATGAAATAACAAAAGCCCTGGACGGCCTGGGGCTGGAGGCGCACGAACTCGAAAGACGGGCCGCCGCCGGCCTGGCGGGCGCCGGCTTCGCCGACGCTTCGCAG
>DNQL01000174.1:0-14553 GCA_003500765.1 Elusimicrobiota bacterium
CGGCCTTGCTGCGCAGGTCGGAGACGTCGCGGCCGCTCACCAGCGCCACTGTGACGCCCGTCAGGCGGGAGAGCCGCTCGAGGGCGCGCTTGGCCGGCGGGTAGAAGCGGGCCTTCTCCGGCGTCGGCGCTATCTCGGACAGGGTGCCGTCGAAATCGAGCATCAGGCAGAGGCGGCCCGGCCCGAGGGCCGCCCCGGTCCGGCTGAAAAGTTCGCGGGTTACCCGGTCCGTCATGACTCGTTCTCCTCCCGCCCGGAGGAGGGCAGGGCGACGGCTATCTCGGTGCCCCTGCCGGGTTCGGAGGAGACCTTTATCTCCCCGGAATGGCGCTCCGCGGCCATCTTGCAGAAGGCCAGACCCAGGCCGACGTTGCGGTTGTTGTCGGAGAAAGTGCGGTATTTCTCGAAGATGGCCTCGCGCAGTTCTTCCGGTATCCCTTTGCCTTCGTCCCTGACGTAAATCTCTATCCGGCCGCCGCCGCCGCGGCGCGCGCCGAGATGGATCTTCGCTCCTTCGGGGGTGTACTGTACGGCGTTCATGACCAGGTTGCCGACGAGGCGCTTGAGGAGTTTCTCGTCGCCGTATATCCACGCGCCTCCCCCGCTTTCGTCGGAGAAGACCCATTTGCGGCCCGCCCGCTCCGCCGCCGCCGCGAAGTCGCGGTCGCATTCGCGCAGGAAGGCGGGCAGCTCTATGCGGCGCTTGTCCAGGGGGATGTCCGGCGAGTCCAGCCGGGAAATGTTCAGCAGGTCCTCGACCATGTCGTTGAGCCTTTCGATGGATTCCACGGAAAGCTCAGATATCCTGCCCAGGTCCCTTTTCCCCCCGTCGCCGCCGGCCTGCACCGATTCCAGTATCATCTCGTTGACGGCCTTGAGCACCGTCAGCGGCTGCTTCAGGTCGTGCACCGCCATCGCGAAAAAATCTTTTCGGTTGTCCTCCAGTTCCTTCCTGCGGGCCCTTTCGTCCCTTAGGTCGGAATGCAGCGCGCTGAAGGCGGTGGAAAGCCGCCCCACTTCGCTCTCCCCGTCCGCAGCGGGCAGAGGAGGAAGCGTCCTGGAATTTATGCCGCCGGCGGCCTTTACCAGCAGCGCCATGTCCCTGCCGCCCAGGGCCGAGATCCGCCAGAGCAGCGCCGCCAGCAGCGCCAGGAAGGACAAGCCTATGAGGAGCCCCCGGCGCAGGGCCTGGGCGACGCTCGCGGAGACGCTCTCGGTGGAGACCCCCAGCCGCAGCGTTCCCCAGTCCTCGTCGTCCTTGATGAGCCGACGTGTAAGGTCGTAGACCCCGTCCTCCACGTCCGACGCGGAGAAATCTATCTCCCGCGCGTCGATGTCTACCCCGATGGCCCCGGCGCGGTGGACGGGCCTCCCCTCCTTGTCCAGGACCTTGATGTATACGACCTGCCGCATCTCCCCGAACGGCGACAGAAGCTCCGCGAGACGGCCGGTCCTGCCGCTGCGCAGGGCGTAGACGGCGGCCTCCGAAGCCAGGTCCGCCAGGTCGGCGCTCCGGCTCTGCACCTTGTCGATCAGCGCGGACCGCTGGGTCTGCACCCTGTCGGCGATCATGACGGCGGTCATGACGGCTGCTATCGTCATCGAGATGGAGAAGAGTCGCGTCCGGAGGTTCATGTTCACTCCTTGAAATCGAATTTAAGGAGGTCGGAAATGATCTTTCCCGCCCAGTGGTAGATGTTGTTGCTCCTGACGGCCTCGCGCAGTTTCTGCATCCTCCTGGAGACCTCTTCCTCCGGCATGACCAGGGCCCTGTGTAGTTCATCCGCGCACTGCTCCCTGTCGTAGGGATTGACCACGAGGGCGTCGGTCAGTTCGCGGGCGGCGCCGGTGAAATTGCTGAGCATCAGCACTCCGCCGTCGTCGATCCTGGAGGAGACGAACTCCTTGGCGACCAGGTTCATCCCGTCGTGCAGCGACGTGACCATGCAGACCGAGGAGAGCCTGTAGAGGGCGATGATCTCCTCGTAGGAGACGTGGCGGCGGGTCAGCACCACCGGCGTCCAGTTCTCCGTGGAATGCTTCCAGTTGATGCGCTCCACGATGGCGTTTATCTCGTCGTTCACGTCCTTGTATTTCTGCACGTGGATGCGGCTGATCTCGCCTATCTGCAGGAAGGTTATTTTTTCCTTCAGTTCGGGATGCTGGTCGAGAAGAAGGTCCAGTGCCAGGAGCCGTTCGGGTATTCCTTTCGTGTAATCTATGCGGTCTATGCCCAGGATGAGCTTGAGGCCTTCGAGGCGGAACTCCTCTCTCAGGGACCGCATGGTGTCCTCCACGGCCGGCGAGGCTGCGTCCGCGCTTATGGCGGCGAAGTCCACGCTTATCGGGTAGGGGCGCACCAGCGTCTCGTGCCCGCCTTTGGTTACGGAGAACCGTTCCCTGTCGATCTTGCTCTCCAGTTCCCGGTCCACGGCTTCGAGGAAGTTGTTGCAGTGCAGGCGGATATGGAAGCCCAGCAGGTCGTTGGCCAGCAGTCCCTCCAGCAGTTCCTTCTTGTCGGGGCAGATGCGGAATATCTCGTGGCTGGGCCACGGTATGTGCCAGAAATGCGCGGTGATGACCTGCGGGCCGCAGAGCTCTTTGAGCATGGCGGGCAGAAGGCAGAGGTGATAGTCCTGTATCCAGACGAAGGCCTTGCGGCCGCCGAGCTCGTCGGCGATGGCCCGGGCGAACTTCATGTTGACCGACTTGTAGTAGTCCCAGTCCTCCTTGCGGAAAGTCGGGCGCTTGAACGTGAGGTGTGAGAGCGGCCAGAGGGTGTCGTTCGAATAGCCGTTGTAGTAGCCCTCCTCCTCGGCCTTGTTGAGCCATATCCTCTTGAGGGTGTAGGCCGGTTTTTCGGGAGGCACTCCTATCTTGCCCGCGGCGTCGGTTACCCGGCGGTCGGCGTCGCCGTTGCCGTAAGCTATCCAGAGCCCGCGCGAGGCGCGCATGACGGGATCGAGGGCGGTAACGACGCCGCCGGCGCCGCGCTGGCAGATGACCCTTCCCTTCTGGTATTTGTGAACGTAAGGCTGGCGGTTGGATACCAGCACGAAAAGGTAGTCGCCGAGCTTTTCCCGGACGAGGTTCTCGAGGTCAGCGGAAGTCCACATACCGTCCTCCAGTCTTACTGCCGAGCGGGTGTCCTTATCAAGTAAATTATAAATACTTCGCCGGGCCGGCGCAAGGAAAACCCCAATACTTGTATAATGATACCCGGAACGCACGGGGAACACGATGTCGGCCGATATAATACTCATAACAGTCAGTTCGATAATACTCGTTTCCTACCTATTCGATTTTTTCTCGTCGCGGACGCGCGTCCCCCAGCTGGTATTCCTCATCCTTTCCGGCATAGTCATCCGCGTGCTGATGGACAGGGCCGGCTGGCACATCCCCTATCTTCATGTCATACTCCCCCCGCTAGGCACGCTCGGCCTGATACTGATAGTGCTGGAGGCCGGGCTGGACCTGGAGCTCGGCCGCGAGAAGGTCCGGGTTATAAAGAACAGCCTCTTCAGCGCCTTCTTCTCGCTGCTGGCCACGCTGGGCCTCATAGCCGCGTTCTATAAACTGATTTTCCCGTCCGCCGAACTGCGGGCCTGCCTGGTCAACGCGCTGCCGCTGGCCGTGATGAGCAGCGCCATCGCCATCCCGGGGGTCTCCCACCTCCCGGCGGACAAGAGGGAATTCATAGTTTACGAGAGTTCTTTCTCCGATATTATCGGCATCCTCGTCTTCAATTTCCTGGTCCTAAACGAGGCTTTCGGCCCCGCGGCCTACTTCTCCTTCGGCTTCGAAATAGTGGTGACGGTCATCCTTTCGCTCGTCTTTTCCCTCGCCCTGGCGGCGCTGGTCGAAAGGATAGACCACAAGATAAAGCACCTGCCCGTCTTTTCGGTGCTCCTGCTGGTCTACGCTCTGGCCAAGATGATGCATTTCTCTCCGCTGGTCCTGGTGCTGGTGTTCGGCATTTTCGCCAATAATATCGGCAAGTTCGTCCGGGGAAACATGCGCTTTTATTTCGACGTCGACCGCCTGCGCGACGAGATGGACCAGTTCGGCGGGATAGTGCGGGAGACCACTTTCGTCATAAAGACGTTCTTCTTCCTGCTGCTCGGCTATTCGACCGACCTGAGGGAGCTTTTCACGGTCGACGCTTTCCGCATAGCCCTGCCGGTGCTCGGTTTTATTTACCTCGGGCGCTGGCTGCCGCTCCGCCGCGCCACCGGCGAGGCGGCGCATTCCCTGGCCTACATCGCCCCGCGCGGCCTTATAACCATCCTGCTCTATCTCAGCATACCGTCCGGCCTGCATATGCCCGGTATCCCCGGGGCGACGCTGGTCCTGCTCATACTCGCCACGGCGCTGATACTGGCCTGGGGCGTCATGAAGCCCGACACCCCGGCGCAGGCCAGGCTCAAGAGGATAATATCGGGGGATTTCAATGAACAACCTTGACCTGCTGCTGGTGTTCGCGGGCGTGTTCGCGGCGGGGGCGGCCCACGCCGGAGGGACGCGGCCCGAGCCTCCGAGGGCCGCCAAGGTCCCGCACCGGCTGGAGAAGCACGGGCATGTCAGGACCGACGAATATTTCTGGCTGCGCGAGCGGGAGAACCCGGAGGTGATAAAGTATCTCCGGGCGGAGAACGCTTACGCGGACGCCGCCCTCGCCCATGTTAAAAAATTCAGCTCGTCTCTGTTCGGGGAGATAAAGGGCAGGATAAAGAAGGACGACTCCACCCCCCCGTTCAAGGACGGCCCGTATTTTTACTATACCCGTTATAAAAAGGGCGGCGAATACCCCCTTTACTGCCGCCGCGCCGGTTCCCCGTCGGGAAAAGAGGAAGTCCTCCTCGACGTCAACAAGGAGGCGAAGGGACACGCTTTTTTTCAGGCGCAGTTCCCGGTGATGAGCCCCGACCATAATATAATGGCCTGGGCCGTGGATACCAAAGGCCGGCGCTTCTACACCGTCTATTTCAAGGACCTGCGTACCGGCCGGGTCCTGCCCGACCGCCTGGATAACGTTACGCCCAACCTCGCCTGGGCGGAGGACAACCGGACTCTTTTCTACGCGAAGCAGGATCCGGAGACCCTGCGCTGGGAGCGGATATTCAGGCACCAACTCGGCTCCGCCGCCGACGCGGAGGTCTACTACGAGCCGGACGAGACTTTCACCGCTTTCGTCTCTAAATCGCGCAGCCGCAAGTACCTCTTCATCGGTTCGCAGGCCACGCTGACCACCGAGTACAGGTATCTCGACGCGGCCGCGCCGGACGGCGGATGGAAGGTCTTTCTCCCGCGCGAGCGCGGGCTGGAATACGCGCCGGAACACGCCGGCGACAGGTTCTATGTCCTGCACAACAGGGGCGCCAGGAATTTCATGGTCTCCGAGGCGGCCGACCTGCCGGGCGGCCCCGGGCCGTGGAAGGAATTCCTCCCCCACCGGGCGGACACTCTTATCGAGGACATAGACGCCTTCAGGGACTGGCTTGTCGTCTCAGAAAGGCGGGACGGCCTGCCCTGGATACGGATAATGAGCCGTACGGGCACCGGTGAAAATTATCTTGAATTCGACGACCCGTCCTACCTGGCCTCCGTCGGGATCAACAGGGAATACGCTTCCGGGGTGCTGCGCTTCAATTACGAGTCGCTGACCACCCCGGATTCCGTCTACGATTACGACATGGCCTCGCGCGGGAAGACGCTGCTCAAGCGCCAGGAGGTACTCGGCGGGTTCCGGCCGGAGGATTATGTCTCGGAGCGCGTCTGGGCGCCCGCCCGGGACGGCGCGCGCGTCCCCGTCTCGCTGGTCTACAGGAAAGACCTCGGGAAGGGCGCCGGCGCCCCCATGCATATCTATTCTTACGGTTCATACGGCTCCAATTCAGACCCTTACTTCAGTTCGGTCAGGCTTTCACTGCTCGACAGGGGCTTCGTCTGCGCCATCCCGCACGTGCGCGGCGGCTCCGAGCTGGGCCGCGCCTGGTACGAGGACGGACGGCAGCGGAAGAAAATGAACACTTTCAACGACTTCATCGACGCCACCGAATACCTGGTGAAGGCGGGATACGCCTCCCGCGGCAGCGTACACGCGGAAGGCGGCTCCGCCGGCGGCCTGCTGATGGGGGCGGTGCTGAATATGGCCCCGGACGGGCTCTATAAGTCGGTGATAGCCGAGGTCCCTTTCGTCGACGTGGTCACCACCATGCTCGACGACAGCATCCCCCTTACCGCCGGGGAGTACGACGAATGGGGCGATCCGCACGTCAGGGAAGATTACGAGTACATGCTCTCCTATTCCCCCTACGACAATGTTTCCCCGCGGGCCTATCCGAATATTTTCATCACCGCCGGCCTGCACGATTCCCAGGTCCAGTACTGGGAGCCGGCAAAGTGGGCGGCCCGCCTGCGCGCCATGAAGACCGACCACAATCTGCTTGTGCTCAAGACCGATATGGAGGTAGGGCACGGCGGCAAGTCAGGCCGCTTCGAGGCGCTGAAGCTGGTCGCGCTGCAGTACGCGTTCATGCTGGACCTGGAAGGGATAAGGGAGTAGGCCGTGAACTATAAGGCGAAAATACTGGCGATAGACGACGATCCCACGATGGTGGAGCTCATAGCCTCGGGGCTCTCCAGGCACGGCTACCTGATCGTCCGCGCCCATTCCGGCGAGGAGGCGGCGGAGAAGGCCGCCGCCGAACGGTTCGACATCGCCGTGCTCGACATAATGATGCCCGGCTGGGACGGCATCCGTACGCTGGGAGAGCTCAAGAAGATCGACCCCGAAATAGAGGTCATAATGGCCACCGGCCATGGTTCCGTAGGCACCGCCGTGCAGAGCCTGCGCAAGGGAGCCTTCGACTATATAAGCAAGCCTTTCCTGCTCAAGGAGCTGGAGACCGTGGTCGAGAAGGCGATCGAAAAACGGAAATTCTCCGAGCTGGCCCGCGCCATATTTTCCACGCTGGACCCCGACCAGCTGCTGCGGATAATACTTGATTCGGCCGCCCGCATCCTGAAGGCCGACGACTCCGCGCTGGCCCTCACCGGTCCGGGAGGAGAGATGCGGCTTTCGGCGGCCGACGGCCTGGAGGACGGTTCGCGCAGGGCCTGCCGGCTGGAACTCTGCTCGCGGGCGCTGGCCAGCCTGCGCGGCGAAGGAGCCTGGCGGCTCATAGTCCTGGAGTCGCCCGCCTCCGACCCCCGCTTCTCCGGCGTGCCCGGCGCGGAGGAGATAAAGCACTCCATGTTCATGCCGCTGACCTCGGGCGACAGGCCGGCCGGCCTGATAAACCTCAACCGCACGGCTTTCGACGAGCCGTTCTCGGAGAACGACATGCAGCGGGCCCGCATATTCGGCTCCCTCGTCAGCCTGTCGCTCAAGAACGCCGATCTTTACGGCCGGCTGAAGGAAACCCAGTCCAAGCTGGCGCAGGCGGAGAAGATGTCGGCGCTCGGCCAGCTGGCCGGCGGCATCGCCCACGAGATAAACAACCCGCTTTCGGGGATACTCGGCCTCACCCAGCTGGTGCTGGAAAAGACCGAGCCCGGCAGCCAGAGCGAGAAGGACCTCAAGGAGATCGAGAAAGAGGTCTTCCGCTGCAAGAAGATCATAACCTCGCTGCTCTCTTTCGCCAGGCAGCAGCCCTCCGCCCTCGGGCCCACGGACCTCAACGCCGCGGTGGAGGAGACGCTGGTCCTGTGCGCGCGCCAGCTGGAGCTCCGGAAGGTGAAAGTCGAAAAGACGCTTTCCCCCGGCCTCCCGCAGGTGAAGGCGGATTTTCAGCAGATGATGCAGGTGTTCCTTAACCTCTTCAACAACGCCATGGACGCGATGCCCGACGGGGGCGCGCTCAAGGTCGCTACGCGCCCGGGCTTTTCCCCCTCCGGGAAAGCGTCGGTCGTGGTACAGGTGGAGGACAGCGGCTCCGGTATCCCTTCCGACACGCTTGGCAAGGTCTTCGACCCCTTCTTCACCACCAAGCCCGTCGGGAAGGGGACCGGGCTCGGTCTTTCGGTATGCCACGGCATAATAGAGCGGCACGGCGGGAGCATCGAGGCCGAATCCCTGCCCGCCGGCGGCACTGTTTTCACCGTCTATCTTCCCGCCTGAGCGGGGCGCCCGCCGCCCGCCTCACCTGAGACCGCATTCGTCGGCGGCCCGTTTCTCGGCCTCCGACAGTTCCGCGAGTCTCGCTTTCTCGTCGTCCGTGAGAGGCAGGGCCGTCCCCGCGCGGTAGTAGTTCTTGAGCGTCTCGTAAAAATCCTTCCTGAGCTCCGGGTCGGCTATCTCCGCCCCGGGATTGCGGGTCAGCCTGCTCTTGGCGAAACCCGGTTCCCGCATCTTCAGCGCCCAGAACCTGGCCTTTTCCCTCAGCAGCGCGGCCTGCCTCGCGTGCAGGCGCGCGTAGACGCCGCCGCAGCCGGCCGACTCCCCTGGCTCGGGGCCGGGGGCGTCCCTGAAATTCCCGGGATAGACGGCGATGTCCTTGAAGTCGAGGTCCAGTCTTTCTATGTCCGGCAGCGGGACCAGGAACTGCATCACCTCCGGCAGCAGGTCCCAGTGGCGGTCGGTCTCTCCCTCGAGCGCGTGTATGATCTCCCCGCTGCGCGGGTTTACCAGGCGCGCCGTTATCCTGAGTTTTTCCCCGGTGCCGAAGATGGTCCCGGTTATTACCGCCTCCACCGCGGCCAGTCCCCCCGGAGACCCTTTCTCCTCGGCCGCTCCGGAATGCCCCAGGCGCTGCTCGCGCAGCAGGGATTCCAGCCGGCTGCGCTCGAAGACGCTGGCCTTGCCGGCGCGGGACAGGTGCTCGGTAAGTTTCTCGGCCGCGTACTCGCTCTCCTCTTCGGAGGCGCGCGCCCGGCGGCTGAAGCCTATCATGGCGACGGTCTTTATCTTTTTGGCGGAGAGGGAGCGGGAGAATTCCGCGGCCATCCGGCGGTAGACTTCGTCGGCCGCGGGGGCCGCGGACAGGGGAATGGCGGAAAGGGATATCGCCGCCGAGAGTAAGGCCGAAAATGTCACGCCCGTTCTCATACCCCCTCCTTTCCGGGGATATTATACGGGAAAGATGTAAGGGAATTTGCCGGAAAACTTCAAATCCTAGTCAAATTTGTAGCCGTGCCCGGTGACGCTGGTTATGCGCGCGCCGGCCTCCGGCCCCAGTTTCTTGCGCAGGGACGAGATGTGCACCCCGACGGTGTGAGGGTCGTTGTAGGAGGCGGGGTCGTAGCCCCAGACGGTCTCCAGCAGGTACGGGACGCCGAGTATCCTTCCGGCTTCGCCCACCAGCAGCGAGAGGAGGTCGAACTCCTTGCGGGTCAGCCTGACGGGGGCGCCGTCCACGGAGACGGTCCTGGCGGACGGGTCGATGGATATGCCGCCGCTCTCCAGTTTGCCGCCCCTGCCCTTCGCCGAAGCGTAGCGCTTGAGGACCGCCTTTATCTTGGCCAGGAGCACGGGCAGGGAGACGGGCTTGAGCACATAGTCGTCGGCCCCGCGCTCGTACCCCTCCACGATATCCTCGTCCTGCACCTTGCGTCCCGATATGATGATGACCGGTGTCGCGGAGAGCTCGGGCGTTTCCTTTATGATCCGGCACAGGGCGAAGCCGTCGAGGCCGGCCATCTCCGCGTCGGTCACCACCAGGTCGGGCCGCGACTCGCGGGCCATGATAACGGCCTCGGAGCCGTTGTCCGTGAAGACCACCTGGTAGCCCTTTCCCTCGAGGTAGCGCCTCGCGGAATCGATTATCACCTTTTCGTCGTCAACAAGCAGTATCTTTTCGGCCATGACGCAATGAGATTACAATTTTGACGCGCGCCGGGCAAGCAGGCGCATAAGTCCCAGCGCCTCTTTCCCGGCGGCTATGTCCTGCACCGCCCGCCTTACCTGGGCGGGAGACTTCCCTCCCCCGGTTCTTTCGAGGAAGGATATTATTTCCTCCGCCGCGCTCTCCAGCTCGCGCGGGGAAGCCGCCGCTTTGCCCCGGACGGCGGCCCTGTCCGGCGCCCCGCGGTCCCTCGCGGCCAGCTCGTAGCAGACCACTGCCACCGCGTGGGCCAGGTTCATCGAGGGCTGCGCGTCGTCGGTCGGCACCGCTATTATGGCCCGGCAGCGGGAGAGGTCCTCTTCCGTGAGGCCGTGCTTCTCCGGCCCGAAAACTATCGCCGTGCGCCCGCCCCCGGAGTTGTTCCTTATGTATTCGGCCGCCCGCGGCAGCGGTATCACTTCCCTGTCGGGGCTGCGCCTGTTCAGGGCGGAGGTCGCCAGCACCAGCGAGCAGCCTTCGGCCGCGGAAGGGATGGAGTCGTATACGCGGGCCCGGTCCAGCAGATGTCCCGCGCCCACGGCCGCCCTGTTCTCCGTAAGGGCCTCCTTCCAGACCGGCGGATGAGGGGCCGCCGCGGCCAGGTCGGAGAGGCCGAAATTGGCCATGGCCCTGGCGGCCGCGCCGATATTTACCGGGTTGCGCGGCCGGGCCAATATTATCCTTAAAGGGAGGGGCCGGTGTTTCACGCTAAAGGCCGTTGGCTGAAAGGAAAGCGCTCAATTGGGCCGCGCTGAGGCCGCGCCCGTAGGCGCCGTCGAGCCTGGCCGCTTCCTTTCCCTCTTTGAAGAGTATCACGGTAGGGACGACCTCGACGCTGTGCCGGTCCTCTATTTCCTCCAGGATGTCCGCCCTGAGGCGGAAAAAGCCCGGCTTTTCCCCGGCCTGTTTCTCGAATTCCGGCATGAAATAGGAGCAGAACGGGCAATAAGGGTAGTAAAAAAGGGCTACAGCTGCGGCTCCCCCGCCTATATGTTTATCGAAATCTTCGATCGAAGCGATCTCTTCTGGCATGGGGATATTCTACCAAACCCCCGGGCCGTCCCGGCGGGGCGCGGAATGCCCCGGGGCTTGACCCGACCCCCGCGCCCCTTGACAATAGGACTAAGGTCCTATGGACTACTAGGCCCTTTGGTCCTTGCGAAGTAGGGCTTTTGTCCATAGGTTATGTTTGCCGCTGTGTAATCCCCGGGATAGGCCGGGGAGTATCCACCTCCGGACCTTAATCCGGATTCACCACTCGGCGCGGAATACCAGGCGTTGTAAGTCTTGCTGAGGTGGATATGACCTGTTCAGCGTCGAATAATGTCGCAGCCGTCCTGAAGTCCGTAATCACATCGTTCCTCCTCCTGGCCTCGTTCTATTCCCCGGCCCGGGCTGGAATGGCTTTCGATTCGCTGGCCGCCCTGGCGGAAAGCGGCGCTCCGGCCGCTTTCCTCGCGCCGCTGCCGGCGGCCGAGCCGCCAGAGGCCACCCTCCTGCGTCCCGCCCCGGGACTCAGCGTTTATTTCGTCAATGTCGGGCAGGGCGATGCCATCTACATGGAGTTCCCTGACGGAAAGAACGCCCTCATAGACGGCGGACCTTCCTCCTCCGCCTCCGGTCCCCTGGCCCTGTTCCTTAAGGAACGGGGGATCTCTTCCATAGACCATGTAGTGCTTACCCATCCCCATGCCGACCATTACAAGGGGCTGCAGCATGTTTTCGCCAACTACACGGTAGGCGCTTTTTACGACACCCGGGTGGACAATTCCGGCGCCACCGGCGACAATGCGATACGCGCGAAAGCGGCGGAACTCGGCCTGCCCGCTTTCTATCCGGCTCCCGGCGACACTCTCGACTGGTCCGCGGGCGTGGAGGTCAAGGTGCTCAGTGCCTGTCACGAGCCCTTCTCCAGTAAGAACAGCGAGACGCTTAACAACTGCTCGATAGTGATGAGGCTCGCCTACGAGGACGCCTCCCTCCTCTTCACCGGTGACGCCGGCGAGGATGTCGAGGCGCGGCTGGTCGGGGAGTACGGCGACGCCCTCCGCTCCAGGGTGCTCAAGGTCGGGCACCACGGCAGCCGCTATTCTTCCACTTCCCCTTTCCTCGCCGCTGTGCGGCCGGAGCGGGCTTATATCGAGGTGGGCGCGGACAACAACTACGGCCACCCGCATCCGGAAGCCGTCTCCCGCCTGCTGGAGGCCGGGGCCGAGGTTTTCCGCACCGACCTCTCGGGCACGCAGGAATTCAGTGCGGCGGTGCCGATGCTCTGCATGGCCGTGACGGCCGAATAAAGGCTCTCCCATAACATAAAGCGTAGACGGGGGGCGCGACAGCGTGGTGTCGCGCCCCCCGTCCTTTATTTTCCGGCTTTAAAGTTCTTCTAAAGCGCCTCTATCGTTTCCGCTTCGGCGTAGAAGGCCGCGTGGTCGGAGAGGTTGCGCCAGGCGCCCGCGTGAAGGGCCCTGGCTTCGGTCACCTTCAGTCCTCGGAGGTATATCCGGTCCAGCGGGAAGCAGGGGAAGGCGCAAGGGAAAGTCCGCAGCTTTCCCCCGTGCAGCTCATGCCCGGCGTCCCGCATCCCCAGCCGTACCTCGAGTTCGTCACGTTTTCCCCGGCGCCACTCGTTGAAATCTCCGGCGACCACCAGGGGTTCGCCGGGAGGGATGTGTTTTTCCAGGTAGTCCCCTATCATCGCAAGCTGTTTGCGGCGGGAGACGCAGAGCAGGCCCAGGTGCACGCAGAGAGCGTGCAGCGTACGCCCCCCGGGCAGTTCCAGGGCCGCGTAAAGGGCCCCCCGTTTTTCCAGCCTGTTGGTGGAAATGTCGGTGCGTTCGGTGAGGAGTATAGGGAAGCGGGATATGATGGCGTTGCCGTGATGGCCGGCGGCGTATACCGCGTTACGGCCGTAGACGTGTTCGAAGCCGGCCGGCTCGGCCAGGTACTCGTGCTGGGGTCGGGACGGCCAATGGGCGTATTTCGCCGCCTTGCGCACGTTCTCTCCCACCGCCTCCTGCAGGAATATCACGTCCGCGCCCGTGTCGTGTACGCATTTTCCCAGGGCCGGCAACGAGAAGCGGCGGTTGAGCGGCGAGAAGCCCTTGTGCAGGTTTATGGTCAGGAATTTAAGGCGCATTTTCCTCCCCCCATGCCCAGATTATACCCCCGGGGCGGCGGATTGTCCATGCCTCTAAGGATTTAGTATCATATAAGTAAGGTCCCCCAAGGGCCGGGCCGGCCAAACCGGCCAATCCAGAGTATCCAGGAGCACACCGAACATGCCTAAAACGGCCGTTATGAAGAAACCTTCGACCAAGACCAACAAGTCCTTTAAACTTTCCAAGAAACTCGTGTACTTTTTCGGCGGCGGCAAAGCCGACGGCAAAGAGTCCATGAAGAACCTGCTCGGCGGCAAGGGCGCCAACCTCGCCGAGATGGCCGGCCACCCGTCCCTCAAGCTCCCGGTCCCCCCGGGCTTCACCATCACCACCGAGCTCTGCACCTACTACTGGGCCAACAAGCGCGCCTACCCCAAGCAGCTCAAGGCCGAGGTCGAGAAGAACCTGCGCCGCATCGAGGAACTGACCGGCAAGAAGTTCGGCGACCCCAAGAACCCGCTGCTCGTCTCCGTGCGCTCCGGCGCCCGCAAGTCGATGCCGGGCATGATGGAGACCATCCTCAACTGCGGTCTCACCGAAGCGACCATACCGGGCCTGATAGCGCTTACCAAGAACCCCCGGTTCGTCTACGATTCCTACCGCCGCCTGATCATGATGTACTCCGACGTCGTCATGGAGAAGGGCGCCGGCATAGAGGCCGAGGACAATAACGGCATCCGCAAGCAGCTCGAGCGCGTCATGGACGCCATGAAGCAGAAGCGCGGCGTCAAGGCCGATACCGACCTGAAGGCCGACGACCTCAAGGAACTCACCGTCCTCTTCAAAGCGAAGATCAAGGACGTCCTGGGCAAGGAATTCCCGGACGACCACATGGCCCAGCTCTGGGGCTCGATCGGCGCCGTGTTCGCCTCCTGGATGGGCAACAAGGCCGTGCAGTACCGCAAGATCGAGAAGATCCCCGCCGAGTGGGGCACCGCCGTCAACGTGCAGTCGATGGTGTTCGGCAATATGGGGGATTCTTCCGCCACCGGCGTCGCCTTCACCCGCGACCCCGGCACCGGCGAGAACTACTTCTACGGCGAGTTCCTGGAGAACGCGCAGGGCGAGGACGTCGTCGCCGGCATCCGCACCCCGCACCCGGTCAACGACCGGAGCCGCAACGAGAAGTCCAGGCACCTCAAGACCATGGAAGAGATGATGCCCGCCTGCTACAAGGAACTGGCCGCCATCCGCGCCAAGCTCGAGAAGCATTACCGGGACATGCTCGACGTCGAGTTCACCGTCGAGAACGGCCGCCTCTGGATGCTGCAGTGCCGCGTGGGCAAGCGCAACGGCCCGGCCGCCGTCCGCATGGCCCTCGACATGTATAAAGAAAAGCTGGCCACCCGCGACGAGGTGCTGATGCGCGTCACCGGCGACCAGCTCAACGAGCTGCTGCTCCCAATCATCGACCCCAAGGCCGAGGCGACCACCAAGCCGCTGGGCAAGGGCCTTCCGGCCGGCCCCGGCGGAGCCGTGGGCATGGTGGTCTTCAACGCCGCCGACGCAGTCAAGTGGAAGTCGGAGGGCAAGAAAGTCATCCTCGTCCGCGAGGAGACCAACCCCGA
>DNQL01000174.1:14563-15237 GCA_003500765.1 Elusimicrobiota bacterium
CCTGACCGCCCGCGGCGGCATGACCAGCCACGCGGCGCTCGTAGCCCGCGGCTGGGGCAAGTGCTGCGTCGTCGGCTGCGACGCCATCGAGATGGAGCACGGCGTAAAGGCCTTCAAGATCGGCTCCGAGACCGTTAAAGAGGGCGACTGGATCTCGCTCAACGGTTCCAAGGGCACCATCTACAAGGGCAAGATGCCGCTGGTCGAGCCCGGCGCCGAGACCAAGAAGACCCTGGGCGAGTTCCTCAGGCTCTGCAACCAGGTGCGCGCGCTCAAGGTCTGGACCAACGCCGACACCCCGGCGGATTCCGCCCAGGCACGCGAGTACGGCGCCGAGGGCATAGGCCTGTTCCGCATAGAGCACATGTTCTACGGCAAGGGTTCCGACGCGGCGCTGTTCCAGCTGCGCAAGATGATCATGTCCAAGACGCTCGAGGAGCGCAAGAAAGCGCTCAACGACCTCTTCCCCTACATGAAGAACGACCTCAAGGCCACCTTCAAGGTGATGCAGGGCCTGCACGTGACGGTCCGCCTGATGGACCCGCCGCTGCATGAGTTCGTCCCCCACCAGAAAGAGAAGCTGCAGGAGCTGGGCCAGGCGCTGGGCATCTCCTACGAGGAGCTCGAGACGCGCGCCACCGCGCTGCGCGAGTCCAACCCGATGATGGGACACC
>DNQL01000265.1 GCA_003500765.1 Elusimicrobiota bacterium
AGACCCTGTCGGCGGAGCCGCTCTCGATCCCCACGCTCAGGCAGGCCGCCGGCCGCCGGCGGCGCGCCAGGGCGTAGTTGAGGAACGTCGTCTTGCCGGCGTTCTTACGGGAGCCCACGATGAAAGTCGTGCGGCCTTCGAGCTGACCGATCGGGTCCAATCCTGCCTCTCTTATTTGCGGTTCCGCTTGGTCCTGATGAGATGGGCGGGCTCCAGCGTCAGCTTTTCGCCGCTGAGCAGCTTGGCCACGCCGTCCATCGGCTTATACGCCTTATCCGGGCACTTCTCCCCCCCGCAAGTAGCGGAGTAGCCGGAGGGCTCGGTGTAGGTGGTTATGACGCCCTCGTAATTGCGCAGCACCACGCGTTTCTCCGACATGGAAATGAGGTAGTTGGGCATGACGGGGGTCTTGCCGCCGCCGCCCGGGGCGTCCACGACGAAGGTCGGGACGGCCATGCCGCTGGTATGTCCGCGCAGGTTCTCCACTATCTCAATGCCCTTGGATACCGTCGTGCGGAAATGGCTGATGCCCCTGGAGAGGTCGCACTGGTAGATGTAGTAGGGCTTGACCCGGGCCATCAGCAGTTCGTGGACCAGCTTTTTCATCGTCTGCGGGCAGTCGTTGACGCCGCGCAGCAGCACGCTCTGGTTGCCAAGGGGGATGCCGGCGTCGGCCAGCTTGCGGCAGGCCTCGAAGGACTCCGCCGTGATCTCTTTCGAGTGGTTGAAGTGAGTGTTGACGTAGATCGGGTGGTACTTTTTCAGCATGCTCACCAGCGAGTCCGTTATGCGCATGGGCATGACCACCGGCGTGCGGGTGCCCAGGCGGATGATCTGCACGTGCTTTATGGCGCGGATCCTGCGGATTATCCCCTCGAGCATCTCGTCGGGCAGCACCAGCGGGTCGCCGCCGGAGATAAGCACGTCGCGCACTTCGGGGCTGCGGCGTATGTACTCTATGGCCTTGTCCAGGTTCTTCTGCGACATATGCACGTCGGTGAAGCCGACCAGGCGGCGGCGGGTGCAGTGGCGGCAGTTCATCGAGCAGATATTGGTCACCAGCAGCAGGACGCGGTCGGGGTAGCGGTGGGTGAGGCCCGGCACCGGCGAGTCCACGTCCTCGTGCAGCGGGTCGGAGAGGTCGGACGGGTCGTCCATGAGCTCCAGGCCGCGGGGGATGGCCTGCATGCGCACGGGGCAGCCGTGGTCGCGCTTGTCCATCAGCGCGGCGTAATACGGCGTGATGGCCATAGTGAATTTCTTCAGGCAGGCCTTGAGGTCCCGCTTCTCGCTCGCCGTCAGGGCCGCCACTTTCGCCAGGGTCGGAATGTCCTTTATGACGTTGCGGAGCTGCCACTTGTAATCGTTCCAGTCGCTTTCGGCGACGTTCTTCCAGAGCGGTATCTTCCTGTAGTCGACTTTGGCGTATTCGCGCATGTTATCTCTCCTTATGCGTAAAGCTTCTCGTAGGCCGCCCTGATGGACGGCGATTCCCGCAGTATATTGAGCGTCGTTTCGGCGTGGTGGCGGGTATAGCCGTTGCCGACCAGCATCACTATGTCCTTGCCTACGCCCTCGGCGCCGAGCGCGGCCTTGGTGAACGAGGTGGCCATGCTGAAAAAATAGACCGTGCCCTCGTCGCGGCACATCAGTATGGAAGCCATCTCGGTGTTGGGGATATTGACGCAGTTTATCACCACGTCGGCGAGCTTACCCCCGGTGGCGGCCGTCAGTTTTGCGTGGCAGTCCAGCGCGTCGGTGGCGCTGGCCTGTATGACATGGTCGCAGAAACCGAACTCGCGCGCTTTGTCGCAGCCTTCCTTCGAGTATTCGATGCCGACGACTATGCCGGCCACGCCGGCTATCTTGCTGGCCTCGTAGGCGCAGAGGAGTCCCGATTTGCCGCCCGCCCCTATCACTACTACTACCTGGTTGGGCCGCACCAGCTTGGCGGTCTGCGCGGGAGCGCCGGCCACGTCGAGCATGGCCAGCGCCAGCTTCTCCGGGATATCGGCCGGTATTTTCGCGTATATGCCGCTCTCGAACAGTATCGCTTTAGCCGCCACGTTGACCTGCTCGGTGCCGGGCTTTATGCCGATGATCTTTTCGATCTTCAGCGGCGTGAGGGAGAGCGAGACAAGGCTGGCTATCTTGTCTCCCTCTTTCAGGTCCGTCCTCCCCTCCAGCGCCGGGCCGACCTTCGCGACCCGGCCTATGAACATGCCGCCGGAGCCGGTGACGGGGTTCTGCATCTTTCCCCGCTCGGCCACTATCGAGAGTATGGAGGCCTTTATCTTCTCCTCGTCGCCGCCCGCGGCCTGCTTTATCTGGGTGAAGCTGGCCGAGTCGATGTTGAGCGTGTCCACGTCGACGAGTATCTCGTTGTCGTAGATGAAGTCCATGCCGTTGTCGAGCTTTACGGCGGGCTGGGGCAGGCCCCCTTTCGGTTCCAGCACCCGGTGGGCGCCGAAAGGGTTGCCGTTCTTCTTTATGGTGAATTCGGTGTTGGTCATGTGGCCGTTTTCGCGGGAATAATGAGGCGGGCGCCCGCGATTTGCCNNCGATTTGCGGGCGCCCGCCGGTCCGTTCAGGCGTACAGTTTCTCGTAGATGTCGCGCAGCTGCTTCGACTCGCGGAGCAGGTTGAGCGTGATCTCGGCGTGGTCCTTGGTGTAGCCGTTGCCTATGATCATGTCCACGTCCTTGCCCACGCCCTCGGCGCCCAGGGCGGCCTTGGTGAACGAGGTCGCCATCGTGAAGAAGTAGACTATGCCGCCGTCGCGGCACATCAGTATGGAGGCCATCTCGGTGTTGGGAATGTTGACGCAGTTGATTATCACGTCGGCCATCTTCCCGCCGGTGACCTTGTGTATGGTCTCGTAGCAGGAGAGCGCGTCGGTGGCGCTGAGCTTGAAGGACTCGTGGCAGAAGCCCTGCTCCTTCATCTTGGCCAGGCCGCTGTCGGAGGAGGTGATGCCGATGATCTTGCCCATGATGCCGGCGCGCTTGCGGGCCTCGTAGGCGCACAGTACGCCGGACTTGCCGGCGGCGCCTATGATGACCACGGTGTTGCCGGGGCGCACCAGCTTGGCGGTCTGCGCGG
>DNQL01000287.1 GCA_003500765.1 Elusimicrobiota bacterium
GGCTTTCGGCCGCGAGCTCGCCGACGGTCGCTACGGCCCGCTCCGAGGAGGGGTCCAGCTTCAGCGCCTTCTCCAGCCAGCCGAAAGCCTTCTCGACGTCGGCCTCGCGCACGGACGAGGATTCCATTACGGCCGCGGCCTTGTCAACGTAATAGTCGGCGGCCTTGCGCTTGGCCGGGCCGCAGGAGGCCAGGGCCAGGCAGAGCGGCAGGAGCAGCGCCGCGCGGCGTTCCCTCACTTCGCCCCCCTGAACAGTTTCACTTCGCCGGTGAAAATATCGTGCCAGTCGCCTTCGGGGTAATAGCGGGAGACCAGCTCCGGGGGCAGGGCCCCCGGCGTCAGCGGCGCGCGGTGGAGCAGAGAACACTCATAGACCAGTTCGGAGCCCTCTATTATGAAAGATCCCGGCAGAGAGCCGTTCTTAAGACGGAGCCCGCATTCCCGGGCCTTGTCCGTGTCGCGGCCGGAGCGGGAGCCGCAGAACGCCAGCTCTTTCTTCATCTCTCCCTCACGCGGCACGCAGACCGTGAAGCAGGAGGCGCCGCGCAGCAGGGAGTAGGTGTGCCTGGACGGGCGCACCAGCACGCTCATGACCGGCAGGCCCCAGGTCACGCCGAGCTGCGCCCAGCCTATGGTCATCGGGTTGGCGCCGCCTTTGCCGTCCTCCACGACAAGGAAGGCGCCGGCCCCTTTCAGGGCCAGGCAGAGCTTGTCGAAATCACGGTAGAAATTCACGCGGCGCCTCCCGGCCTAGACCGTCCAGTCCAGTATTATTTTCCCGGACTTGCCGGAGGACATGATCTCGAAGCCCTCCTTGAAGTCCTTGTACGCGAAACGGTGGGTGATGACCGGCTTTATGTCGAGGCCGCTGGTCAGCATAGCGCACATCTTGTACCAGGTCTCGAACATCTCGCGGCCGTATATGCCCTTGAGGAACAGGGCCTTGAAGATGACCTGGCTCCACGGTATGGCCGTGTCGGAGGGCAGTATGCCCAGCAGCGCTATCTTGGCCCCCATCTTGACGGAATTTATCATGTCGTTGAAGGCCCCGCCGTTGCCGCTCATCTCCAGGCCCACGTCGAAGCCCTCGGTCATGCCGAGCCGCTTCATCACCTCGGGCATGGTCTCCTTGCGCGGGTCCACGACGTTCTTGATCCCGAGCCGGCGCGCGAGTTCCATGCGGTACTCGTTGACATCCGTGATGACGACGTGGCGCGCGCCGACATGGTTGGCGATGGCGCCGGCCATGATGCCTATCGGGCCCGCGCCGGTTATCAGCACGTCCTCGCCGATAAGGTCGAACGAGAGCGCCGTGTGCACGGCGTTGCCCAGCGGGTCCAGGATGGAGGCTTCGTCGTCGCTGACGCCTTCGGGGATGGAGAAAACGTTCTCCGCGGGGATGGAGAGGTACTCGGCGAAGCAGCCGGGGCGGTTGACGCCGACGCCGCGGGTATTGATGCAGAGGTGCCGGTGGCCGGCCTTGCAGTTGCGGCAATGGCCGCAGACGATATGGCCTTCTCCGGACACGCGCTCGCCGACGCGGTGGCCGCGCACGGCCTTGCCCAGCGCGGCTATTTCGCCGACGAATTCATGGCCGACGTGCATCGGCACGGGAATGGTCCGCTGCGCCCATTCGTCCCACTGGTAGATGTGTATGTCGGTGCCGCAGATAGCGGTCTTCTTTATCTTTATGAGGACGTCGTTATCTCCGACCTCGGGCTCGGGAACGTCGTCCAGCCAGAGTCCTTTTTCGGCTTTTTTCTTGACGAGGGCTTTCATCGGTGTCGCTCCTGTGGAACGGGATGAACGGCTATAAAAACATTATACAAATAGAGAAATGAAAAAGGCGCCCGCCGCAGGCGGACGCCCTGCCGGGAAAGCCCCTTCTCAGCCGCGCACGGCCAGCAGGGCCTCCCTGAACTCCTCGACCGTGCGGAACCGCTTGTCGGGGTCGGGGTTCATCGCTTTCTCCAGCAGCGGGTCGAAGGCCTTGGGGATGCCGGCCATGACCGAGCTGACGGGGTGGTAGAGCATCTTCTCTTTCTGCTCCTGGAAGTTGGGGCCGGGGAAAGGCAGGGTGCCGGTCAACGCCTCGTATACGCAGACGCCCAGGGAGTAGATATCGGAATCCTTGCCCGAAACGCCGTAGGCCTGCTCGGGGGCCATATAGGCGGGGCTGCCGACCACTTCGCGGCTGGCGCGGGCGAGCGTCTCCTTTGCCGAATGGGCCAGGCCGAAGTCCATGACCTTCACGTCGCCCTCGGAATTGAGCATGATATTGCCCAGCTTGAGGTCGCGGTGCACGACGTTCTTGGAATGGGCGTAGGCGAGCGCCTTGCAGACCTGGTCGAAGATCTCCACCACGCTGGCCGTGCCCAGCATGACGTCCTTCTCCAGCTTCTTGTCCAGCGTGGGGCCGTCTATGAACTCGAAGACCAGGTAGATATTGTCGTCCTCTTCGAAGATGGTGTAGATCTCGACGATGTTGGGGTGGTGCAGCAGCGCCACGGTGCGCGCCTCCTGCAGGAAGCGCTGCTTCTCGTTGTCGTTAAGCTTGATCTCGTCGTTCATGCGCTTGATGGCGACGGGGCGCTCCAGCGACTGGTCCACGGCCTCGTAGACCACGCCCATGCCCCCCTCGCCCAGCTTGCGCTCTATCTTGTACTTGCCGGAGGTGACGCCCTCGTAGAAGATGGAAGGGGAGAGTATGTCGGGCTGCGTGTCGCGGCCGTCCGGGCGTTCTCTGCGGCCGGAAACGATGTGCAGCATGCCGAAAGCGATCAGAAGGCCGCCGCTGAGGGTGAAGCCCAGCGTCATCGCGAACCGGCCGGTCTTATTGCGCCGCGGTCGGGGCTCGGCGGCCCGCTCGGGCTGAATGGCGTCCTCGCCGGGATCGAAATCCTGCACCCGGCCGGAATACTGGGCCACCGCGTCGCGGAAGCGGGAGGCGTAGGCCGTGTTCAGGGAGGCCGCCTGGCGGAAATCCTCCAGCATGCGCTTGTAGTCGCCCATCTTCTCGTAGGCCAGGGCGCGGTTGAACCAGGAATCGGCGTAGCCGGGATTGAGGTTTATGGCCTTGTTGGCGTCGCCTTCGGCCTCGCGGAACAGGCCCTTGCGGTTGAGCGCCCAGGCGCGCATGTTGAGGGCCTGCACGTTGCCCGGGTCGCGCTGCAGCACGCTGGTGGTGTCGCGCACGGCGTCGTCGTACTTGCCGAGGAAATTATAGGCGTTGGCGCGCTCCAGATAGGCCTCGTCGGAGGCCGGGTTCTTGTCGAGGGCCAGCGTGGCGTAGCGCGCCGCGGCCTCGTAATCCCCCAGCCGGGTCTTGGAGGCGGCGGTCTTGAGATACGCCGAAGCCTTGGCCGACTCCTGGGGCGGGACCTGCGCGGCGGCGGAGGGCTTAAGCTCGAGGCCGGCGACGCCGGAGGAGGCGGTGCCGCCTATCGCCGACGGCGAGCCGCCCTCGAAACTGCGCTTTATGTCCTGCAGCGAGGCCAGGCTCTTGAGGCTGGAGGTCTCCCTGCGGCTCTCGATCAGCGCCGAGAGTATGCGCGCCGACTCGTCCTGCGGGTCGGCCGCCATGGCCTTGCGTATGTCCTCTATGGCGCCCTTGCGGTCCTCCATCGAGGAGCGGGCCAGGGCCCTGGCCTTGTAGGCGTCCGGGCTGTCCGGCGCCAGCTGTATGGCCGTGGTCGCGGCGTCGGCGGCGCGGGCGAAGTTCTGCATCTCGTTGAAATATTCGGCCGCGGCGGTGTGCACGTCCGGGTTCCGCGGGAAAACGCTCTGGAGGGTGGAAATGTCCGACTCGGCCTGCTTGGTATTTCCGGACTCCACCTCTTCGCCGACCATGGCCAGCGCCTCGACCAGGGGGTCGGGGCGTTTGCCGCCGGGGCCGGTGCGGGCCGTACTCTTGCCCACAAGTCATAATCAGGCAAATTCATTATGAAAGTTAATATATATA
>DNQL01000252.1 GCA_003500765.1 Elusimicrobiota bacterium
GTCGGCACCGTGCGCGCGGCGCAGGCCGCCGGCATGGAGGTCGGCCTGGCGCAGGTCGTCAACAGGCTGAACTACCGGCGTTTCCCGGAGTTCTTCCGCTTCGTCTTCGGCGGGCTGAAGGTCAACTACTACAATATCATCTACGGCCATTACGCCGGCCTGATGGCCGGCAACGCCGGCCTGCTGAGGACCAGGATCTCCTCCGCCGTGCCCTATGTCAGGAAGGGGCTGGCCCATATCGCCTCCTCGGGGCTGCCGTCCTTCGCCCGGATGGTCGTCAATTTCCCGCCCTGCCTGATGCCGGAGTATTTCAACGTAATGGCCGACTGGGAACTGCCCTCGTCCGAAGAGGCGCAGGAAGAGCTGATGCTGCCCGACGGCACGATGCGCGGGCTGCAGGAGATGAAAGCCGAGGGGTCCGCGAAAGTTAAGGGCTGCCGCGGGTGCCTGCTCTACGACAGGTGTAAGGGCGTGGAGAAGAGCTATATAAAACTTTACGGCGGCTCCGAGTTCAAAGCCATAAAGAAGCTGCCGCCCCAGAAACTGGCCGCGGCCTGGGAGCCTTCCTGATGCCGACGCGCGAACTGGACCTCTGCGTCACCAACGCCTGCAACCTGCGCTGCCGCTACTGCTACGCGGCAGGCAGGAACATGGGCCGGACCTCCCTTACCGCGGCCGAGATGCGGCGCGCGGTCGATCTCTATCTGAAGGGCGCGAGCCGCACCTGCGACAAGATAAGCGTCAGCGGCGGCGAGCCGCTGCTGCTCTGGCGGCTGATGCCCGGCCTGCTGGGACACATAAAGTCGGCCCGCCCCCGCGGCGCCGGCACCGAACTGTTCACCAACGGCCTGCTGCTCTCCCAGGATAAGGTCCTTTCCATGCTCAAGGCCGGAGTGAAGGTAAGGCTGAGCCTCGACGGCGAGAAGGAGAGCCATGACGCCTGCCGTCCTTCGGCCTCGGGGCGCTCGTCCTTCGGTTCCGTCATCGGACGCGTCCTGGCCCTGCCGCCCGAATTGCGCGCGCGGCTGGACGCGGTGCCCACGGTCTCCATAGTCAGTTACCGGCGCATGACCGAGAACATGCTCTTCCTGCTGGCCTTGGGTCTGCAGGCGGTCAAGCCATCTTTCGTCCTCGACGAGGTATGGCCGGCGCGCGATCTGCGCGAGCTGGCCCGGGTGCTGGCCGCGCTCAGGAGGACCGCCGCGCGGCACCTGCGCTCCGGCAGGCTCAATAAGGTGGCGCTCAAGGACCTCTCCGGCGGCGCCGCGGATTTCAGGATGTCCAATGAGATCTCCATCGGCACCGACCGGTTCTTTTATCCCAGTTCGCTGGTGGCGGCGTCTTCTCCCGCGCTTTCAAAAGCGCTGCTGGAGGAATGGCGCATAGGCAGCCTGTCGGAGGGGATAGACTGGGAGAAGCTCGACGCGCTGCGCGACAGGGCCTACGCCGAGATCAAGTCCTGCGGCGCGGAGCTCTACCTCGGCTGCCTGCTCTGCATGTATTACAGCTCCCGCATAAGGAAGGTGCCGCTCAAGCCGCTGCTTAAAAGCGGGGAAAAGGTGGCGCGCGCCGTTCTGGAAGCCGGCCTGGGCGAGGTGTCGCCCTGATGAAGAGGCCTTCGGTCATCCTGTTCAAAAGCCGCAGCGTCGTCTCCAAGGTGACCGGAGTGACCCCGCCGCTGGGACTGCTCTATATCGCCGCGTACCTGCGCGATCGGCTCAAGGCCGAGGTGCGCGTCATAGACGCCACGCTGGAGCCGGAGCCGCTCAAGGCCCTTGCCGCCGCGGCGCGCTCGTCCCGTCCCGACGCCGTGGGCATAAGCGCCCTCACGCCCGAGGCCTTCCTCGCTCACAAAGCTTCGGCCGCCGTGAAGGAGATGGACCCGTCCATCCCCGTGATACTGGGCGGCCCGCATCCGTCGGCCGACCCTGACGCCGCGCTCTCCGATCCGAATACCGACGCGGCCGTCATCGGCGAGGGCGAGGAGACTTTCGCCGAGTTGCTGAGGCTGATAATGGCGGAGGGCCCCGGCTGGAAGAAGCCGGAGCTCCTGCGCGGCGTGCCCGGCCTGGCCTTCCGCGCCGAAGGCCGCACGGAGCTTTCCGCGCCGCGCGCCCCCATAGCCGACCTGGACTCGCTGCCTTTCCCGGCCTGGGACCTCATCGATTATAAGCGCTTCTGGACGCGCGGCAGCATGGCCAGCGCAGGCATCAGGCCGTACTTTACGATGTTCACCTCGCGCGGCTGCCCGTACCGCTGCGTCTACTGCCACCAGCTCTTCGGTAAGAAGTTCCGCGCCCGCTCCCCGGAGGGCGTCGCGGAAGAGACCGCGCGGCTGCTGTCGATGGGCGCGCGCGACATAGAGGTGCTCGACGATATAGCCAATTTCGACCAGCGTCGGTTCGACCGCATGCTGGAACTCATGCTGGAGCGCGGCCTGCACCCGACGCTGAGCTTTCCCAACGCCATACGCGCCGATATCATGCGCGAGCATTCTGTGGACCTGCTTACCCGGGTCGGCGCCGGCGAGGTCTCCGTCGCCATAGAGACGGCCTCGCCGCGGCTGCAGAAGCTGCTCGGCAAGGACCTCGACCTCGGCAAGGCCTCCCGCACGATAGACATGCTGGCGGACCGGCGGATCTTCACCCGCGGCTTCTTCATGCTCGGCTTCCCGACCGAGACCGAGGAGGAGATGCTCTCCACCATACGGTTCGCTCACGCCTCGCGGCTGCACCTGGCGCTGTTCTTCACGCCCAACCCATTCCGCAACACGGGGCTCTACGACCTTTTCGAGAAAGCGGGCAAGCTGCCCGCCGACGCTCGCAGCATCGACTACGAATATTACGGCGCCCCGTTCAACGCCAGCGAGGTGTCCGACGCGCGCTACCGCCTGCTCTATCGCCGGGCTTATTACGGTTTTTATTTCAACCCGGTCCGGGACTGGCGCATACTGCGCGACCGGCCCAGCCGGGCCGACATCCCGGTCCGCGCCTGGAAACTGATGCGCAACCTGGTATCGTTCAGGCGGCTCGCCGAGGCGGAGGGTTAAGTGGCGGCGGAAGAACGCTACGACGCGATAGTGATAGGCGCCGGCGCCGGCGGGCTCTCCGCAGCTCTGCAGCTGGCCGGCCGAGGCCGGCGCGTTCTGGTAGCGGAGAAGAACGACAGGCCCGGCGGCAACGCCGCCTCCGAGACCGTCGGCGGCTATACCTTCGACCTGGCCGTGCACCAGCTCTCCGGCGCCGGCGGGGACGGCGTCTGCTCCTCCATACTGAAGGAGTACGGGGTGGCGGACCGCGTGGAGCTGCGCAAGGTGGACCCTTTCCTGGTAGTGGACATGCCCGACCGCGCCTACGAGATACGCTGCGGGCGCGGCGCTTTCCGCGACGAGCTGGTCAAAGCCTTCCCCGGCGACGCAGGCGACATAGAGCGGATGATAGACGGCCTCGATTCGCTGCGCAAGGATGCGCTCATCGCCCAGCGGATCGTATACGGCGGGAACCGGTGGATGGACGCCGCGCTGCGCCGCGAGATAAGCGCCGCCAAACTGCTCTCTTTCCCTTTCACCGCCCTCGCCGGACTGGTCCTGCGGCAGCGGTCCGACGCCGACGCCGTGCTGCGGCGCTGGGTGAAGAACCCGAAACTGCGGGCCGTCGTCCATTCCTCCTGGGCCTACCTCGGCCTGCCGCCCTCCCGCCTGTCCGGGCTGATGATGAATATCTTCGTCTCGATGCAGCATATGTGCGGCAGCTATTACCCAGCCGGCAGTTCGCAGCGTCTGGCCGACGCCATGGCGGAGGAACTGCGCCGGAAAGGAGGGGAACTCCTGCTCGGCGCGCCGGTTAAGCGGATAATAACGGACGGCGGCCGTGCCCGGGGCGTGGAGCTGGAGGACGGCCGGCGCTTCATGTCGGACACTGTCGTTTCCAACGCGGATATCTTCGCCACTTACCGCCGGCTGCTCGAGCCGTCGGCCGTGCCCGCCGGCTTTCTGCGCCGGCTGGAGTCTATGCCGGTCTCGTCGGGACCCTTCCGCGTCTGCCTGGGCCTCGATTACGACGTGTCTAAGAACGGGATGGACCATCACGAGTATATGATACTGCCCGGCTACGATCATGAAGCCACCTACACCGGGATAGAGCGCGGAGAGGTCCCCGGCGTCAGCGCCTATTCCCCTACGAAGCTTTCCCCGGGCCTCGCGCCGCCCGGACACAGCACGCTCGTTCTTACGACGTTGATGCCGTGGAGTCCGGAACGCGACTGGCGCGGCCGGGAGGAGGAGATAGCCGCCGACATGATAGGGTTGGCGGAAAAGCGCCGGCTGCCCGGTCTTTCCTCTCATATCAAAGTGAAGAAGGTGCTGACGCCGGAGGACCTGGCGCGCATCACCGGCTCGCATATGGGCGCGATGTACGGCTGGGCCAACGGTCCGGAACAGACGCTGATGAAGCGCCTGTCGATGTACTCGCCGCTGAAAGGCCTCTATCATGTCGGCCACTGGACGCGCCCGGGCACAGGCGTGACCGGGGCCATACTCTCGGGGTGGATACTGGGCCGGCGGCTCGATAGCCCGGCCGGCCGCCTGTTCGACAGGATGTTCGCGTGAAAAAGATCTTCGCCCGGATATTCTCCAGGGAGAACTTCTTCTTCGCCGTTTCGCTGCTGCCGCTGGCCGTGTTCCTCCGGCTGGCGGAAATGGGGGGCTACACCGACGAGGCCTGGGGCTTCTCTTTCAGGACCGGGGCGGGGCTATGCGCGGCTTTTGCCGCCATGTCGCTGCTGGCGCGCGTGAGGGTCAGGGACGTATTCGCGGCCGCGGCGCTGCTGCTGGTCACAGGCGCTTTCGCTTTCATCGCCGGGCTTTCCGCCATGGTGGACATATACCGGGAGTACCAGGGCTCGGTCTTCATGTTCTGGTACGCCGCTCTGCGGCTGGCGCTGTTCCTGCGGCCGGCGCCGTTCGTCGCTTGGCTGGACGACAGGTTCGCCGGACTCCGGGGCCTTGCCGCGGCGCTTTCAGCCGCCGCCTTCGCCTGGTCCTTCTTCTTTCACAAGGACCTGCTGACCGGTACGGCCGCGCCTTTCATCCTTATGACGGCGATACTGTCGGCGGCCGCGGGGCGCGCCGCCGGGGGGAATATCGAAAAGGACCGGGACCGGATATGAACGACAACACGAAGAACTACGACGCGGTGATCATAGGCGCGGGGCCCGGCGGCCTTTCCGCGGGGCTCGGGCTGGCGCGGCGGGGCTGGAAGGTCCTGATAGCCGAGAAGAACCCCTGCCCGGGCGGCAACTGCACCGCCAGGGATTACGGCGGCTATGTCTTCGACCTGGCCGTGCACCAGCTGACCGGCATAGGCGGCGGGGGTATGTGCGCGGAGATACTCAAGGAGTACGGCATCTTCGACAAGGTGGAATTCCGCCAGGTGAATCCCTTCCTCGTAGTGGACATGCCCGACCGCTCCTACAGGCTGCCCGGCGACCGCGAGGGCCTGCGCTCGGAGCTGAAAAAGGATTTTCCGGAGGACGCCGCCGATATCGACCGCATGCTGGACGGGCTGGCCACGCTCAAGAAGGACGCGCTGATATCGCAGCGCCTCCTGTACGGTTCCAACAGGATAGTGGATTCGATGGTCATGCGCACCGCCGGCCTGGCCGGCCTGGCCTCGTTCCCTTTCACCTTCCCCTGGGGCATAGCGTCGCGGATGCACGTCGGCGCGGACGCCATGCTGGGCCGCTGGATAAAGAACCCGCGGCTGCGCGCGGTAATGCACTCTTCCTGGATCTACCTGGGGCTTCCGCCCCGGCGCCTTTCGGGCGTCATGATGAACGTCTTCGCGGCGATGCAGCACATGGAGCACAGCTATTACCCCGTCGGAGGCTCCCATCTCCTGGCGGCGGCCTTCGCCGGCGCCATAGAGGAGCGCGGGGGGGAGATACTGCTGGACGCGCCGGTGAAACGGATAATACTGGAGGGCGGCCGCGCGGCCGGCGTTGAGCTGGCCGACGGGCGGACTTTCCGCGCCGGGACCGTGATCTCCAACGCCGACGCCAGGCACACCTATTCGAGCCTGCTCGGCCCGGGCGAAGTTCCGGCCCGGTTCGCGCGCGGCCTGGCGCGGATGAAGCCGTCGATGGGCCCTTTCCGCGTCTGCCTGGGGCTGGATTACGATGTGTCCAGGAACGGCCTCGAAGAGCACGAGTACATGATCTACCCCGGCTACGACCACGAGGAGACCTACGCCGCCATGGAGCGGGGCGAGCCCGCGGCCGTCAGCGCGTATTCCCCCACCAGGATATCGCCGGAGCTGGCCCCGCCCGGCCACAGCACGCTGATACTGACGACGCTGCTGCCCTGGAAACCGGAGCGCGACTGGCGCGGACGCGAGGAGGAGGTGGCCGCGGCGATGATAGCGGCGGTAGAGCGCAAGCGGCTGCCGGGACTTTCATCGCATATAAAGGTGAAGAAGATCATGACCCCCGGCGACCTGAACCGCCTGACCAACGCGGACGGGGGGTCCATGTACGGCTGGTCCAACGAGCCCGGGCAGGTGCTGACCTTCCGCATGTCGCCCAAATCCCCGGTGAAAGGCCTCTACCACGCCGGCCACTGGACGCGCCCGGGCACCGGCGTCACCACGGCCATACTCTCCGGCTGGATGCTGGCCAACCGCCTCAACGACTGGAGGGGGAAGGTGCTCGACAGGATCGTCTGATGGCGAAAGTCTTCCTCACCACGCCGCCCTGGCAGCCTTTCCATACCCTGCAGGGCCTCTTCCCCGAGATCCCGCCGCTCGGGCTCCAGATAGTGGCCGGCGCGCTGCGCGCCGCCGGGCACGAGGCGCGCGTCTTCAGCGCGCAGCACCTGCGGCCGATGCACCCGGACCTGCTGCGGGCCATAGACGATCTCGCCCCCGATGTCATAGGCTTCTCTAATTCCGAGCTGCCCAACGCGCCGATGGTGCTGAAGGTGGCGGGGGAGCTGAGGCGGCGCTATCCGGCCGTAAAATTCCTGGTCGGCGGCCAGGCTCCCACCTTTTCGCCGGAGATATTCCTGGCGCCGGGTTCGCCCTTCGACGCCGTATCCATGTATGAGGCGGAGAACACCGCCGCCCCCGTCGTCGAGGCCCTGGCGGCCGGCCGGCCGCTGGACGGCCTTAAAGGCTGCGCCTGGCGCGGCCC
>DNQL01000290.1 GCA_003500765.1 Elusimicrobiota bacterium
CCGGCCGTGCCGGGCGCCGCGGGGACCGGGCTGCCGCTGAGGAACCACTTTTCTATTTTAGCGCAGGAATACACGTCGGCGGCGGGCACCCGCCCGGGGGCGGCCCCGGACTCGTCGTTGCGGAAGCCGAAGACGAACATCGTGCTGTCGCAGTCCTCCTGGCTCTTTATGCAGTGCCCGGCCGTCATGACCAGGTCCTCGCCTACAAGGGCGCCGGAGCAGAAGGCCCCGATGGGCTGCTGTGAGAAGGGTTCGCTCTCGCAAACTCCAACGGCGTCGGCGAATTTGGCCGTGCTCAGCTTATAGGAATCCTGTTCCCGGGCCAGGTCCCATGAATTCCAGAGGGAAACGACCGAGTCGGCCAGCCAGCGCTGGTCGGCGGGTGCCTGGAAATATTCGAGGCGGTCATCGGCGCCGTAGATGACCTTGTTGCCGGCTTTAAGCGAAGAGGGAAGGATGGATACCGCGAGAAACAGTGCTGTCAGGGCGATGTTGTTCATTAAGCCTCCGTATCCTGTTGCAAATACTTTTTACCTTCCCCGTTGACTATAATCAAAGGCCAAAGGTCCCATATTCTTGTGGGTCTTAAGGCCTATATTAGAATTAGTAATATGGCCTTCCGGGTGGGTCCTACGGGTAAAAGAGCAGCCCCATCCGCGGGGGGCGCGGATGGGGCTGCGCGGGGGATCTTTTCTATTCGGGGACGGCTATCTCGGGCACCTCGATGGAGAAAGAGTCTCCGAACGAGTCCCTTATGGCGCCGATGCTGTCCAGGTTTGCCTCCCGGGCCGGCGCTATGGAGGCCTCTTCCTCGCTGGTCATGGACATCTTGGGTACGCTGGCCGATACCTGGGAGACCTTGGTTACGTCCTCGCCGCGGCCTTCGCTCTGTCCGACCACGTTGGACTGGCGGCAGCCCTCGGCCGTGGTCACGAAGTCGGTGTCGCCGCGCACCAGTATGCCGGCGATCAGGCTGGTCCTGGAATCGAAGACCGGGGAACCGGAATTGCCGCCGTAGGTGTCGAGGTCCGCCACGTAATGGGTGTCCCTGGAAGCGTCGCGCACGGTGGCCCCTTCCGCCACCTTGAGGGGCAGGCCTACGGGATGGCCGATCACGAACATTCCGGCGCCCTTACTGAGGCCGGGGCCGCGGTGTAAGTTCAGGGGTTTGCGGCCCGAGACTTTGCGGTCCAGCCTTATGATCGCGAAGTCGGCCCCGCCGTTGTCCAGGCCGTGGGCCACTATCTCCTTGCAGGAATAGACGTCGGCGCCAGGCACCGTGGAGGGAGCGCTGCCGCCGCGCGATTTTACGGCGAAGCCGAATACCAGCCTGGTGTTGGCGCAGGTATCGCCGTGGGTGGTGTTGACCGGAGGGTTGCGTATGCAGTGTCCGGCCGTCATGACCAGGTCCTCGCCCACAAGGGCGCCCGAGCAGAAAGCGCCCTTCTGCTGCTCGCGGAAGCGCTCTCCGGCGCACAGGTTGGCGGCGTCGGCGAACTTCATCGTCGACAGTTTGAAGTTGGCCCCGTCCTTGGTCACTTTGTAAGAATTCCAGAGCGAAACGACCGAGTCGGCCAGGACCTTCCTGGAGGCGGGCGCCTCGAAGTAGTCCAGCCTGTCGTCCGAACCGTATATGACCTTGTTCTCGGCCGAGGCGTTAACGGCGAGGGCCGAGAGGAAAATTATCCCTGCGAGCGCGTTCATGATGGTCTTCATAGCTCCTCCGTATCGGTTGCGGTCGCTATGTTATACAGCGGAGGTTGACCAATGTCAATACCTGATGGGCCTATGCGCGCATAGGCCTTAAGTCCGTATCCGGGCGCGGAGGGTCAGGGCAGCGGGACCAGCAGCGAGGCGGAGCGGGCGTCCAGCAGAAGGAATCCCAGGCAATATATAAGGAAGAGGAGGGCGTAAGAGGCCGGCCGAAACCAGGCCGGCGGCTGCAAAGAGGCGGTCGTTCCCCCTCCCAGCAGGTCGGCCCCGTCGCCCCTGGCCAAAAAAGACAGGGAATAGAGAGAAAAGGCCGAGAAAGCCAGGAAAGGAAAAGCGGCGTAGCCGGCCAGCGGCAGGCCCATGAAGGGCAGCCCGTCGGCGTAACCGAGGCCGTATACCCGGGAGGGTCCGCCGGCGTAGAGCCAGGCCTCGCCGGCCAGTCCGCATACCAGCCCCGCCGCGGCCAGGGCCGCGACCTTATCTTTTTCCCCTTTGGAAAGGAGCCCTATCAGCGAGGGCAGGCGCAGCCTGTAGTTTAACGGTTCCAGCACCAGAGGAAGGGCGATGGCCGCCAGCGGGAAAGACAGGGAGGGAAAGAAAAAAGGCAGAAAAAAAGCCGCTATGCCGGCGGCCTGCATGTAGTCCAGGGACTTTTCCGTGAAGTTCAGCGGACGCGGCGCGGTCTTTTTCTTGCCGAGCGGGGCGAGATAGGCGGCTGACTGGTGCAGGGCGGGCAGCATGGCCGAGCCGCAGGCCAGGTACCAGGTCCAGCGGAACGGCAACTGCGCCGGGAGGTTTATGTACTGCCAGACCCCCAGCGCGGCGTTTATACTTTCAAGGACCAGCCAGGCGGCGGCCGAGCAGGACGCCATCCAGAGGAAATCGTCGGTCCGGGAAATGATCAGCGATTCGCCCTTGAGCGAGAGCAGGAGGCTGTCGGAAAGAGCTATGTAGCTCCACCAGAGCAGCGGCGCCGCGAAGGACGCCAGCGGCTCGAAGCCGGTGAACATCCCGCCCAGGCCCATGAAGGCCAGCAGTAAGCCGGAGTATAGGACCGCGCTCGCTTTGAGATCCCGCACTGTGCTTTTCCCCTTTTCCCGGTTACGGCCGGCTTTCACGGTCTTTTCCCGGCCGCTTCCGTTTAATCTAGCACTTTTCCCGCCCGTTTTGCACCCGGCCTCCGCGCGCGTATCGGCGCGGGAGCTTTGACGCGGTCCGGGGACGCGGGTCAGGCGTTCTTCGTATAAGCTTTGAGGATGTGGTCCGGCAGGGCGTTGAGACCGAGGTCTGCTATCGTCTTGAGTATCGGCGCGACCTGTATCGAGTAGCGCCGGGATACGCCCTCCGGGTCCAGGCCGGGCCAGCTCCAGCACGAAGTGTGGGTGACCCCGTCCACTTCGAAAGCGATGTCGTCGAGAAAAGTGGGATGCATCGTTTCTATGGGCGACTGGCCGGCGGGATTGGAGATGAGGTCGGCTATGACAGCCCCTTTTTTGAAAAGTTTGAGCATCCCACGGTTTATCAGGAAAACTTTTCCCCTCTTTTCGTAAGGCCAGTCGATGGCGTTGACCAGTATATCGCAGCCGGGAATATGTTCCCCCATCCGGGCGGTGTCGTGCTTGTTGAGTATCTCGATCCGGGCGAACATCCTGGCGGCGTACTGTATGGCGCCGAAAGCGACCTTGCCGTAGCCCATTATCTTTACCGAGCAGTTCTTCGGGTCGCCCCCCCACAGTTCGAAACCTTTTTTCATGCCCTGCAGGCCGGCCTGGTAAGAGGCTTCCACCATACGGCGGCCCAGGGGGTCCTTGAGTTCTTCCAGCGCTATGCTGTTGAGCCCGTATTTTTTCAGAAGGGCGTCCAGCGAAGGGCTGCCTTTAAGGTGGAGCATGCTCATCATCGTGCTTCCGGGGACCATCAGCCTGAGCTCCTCCTCTTCGGGTTCCTTCAGCCTGACGACGAGTTCGCACCCGTAGACGTCCTCTTTCGCGGCTATTTTAGCGCCGGCTCTTTCGTATTCGCCGTCGCTTATGCCTATGCCTTTCCCGGCCCCGCTTTCGACCAGCACTTCGTGCGCCGCGGCGATATCCCCGAGCTGCGGGGGTTCGATTATAACCCGCTTCTCCGCGTGCCTGCTCTCGGCGGCTATCCCTATCCTCATATTCCCGCCTCCCGGGCCTTATCGAGAACTTCGCGCGAGCCGATGAAGCGGCCGTAACGGCGGCAGATGGCCAGGGCGGCGCGTATCTTCAGCCGCATGCGCCACGAGGCGAGATCGTAGGTATGGGCCAGCACGGCCACCACCGTCTCCCCGTCGCGGCGGGCCAGGCCGCGGCATTCGCGCCAGATCCGCGGCAGGGACATCTTCTCTATGTATATGCCCAGCGGCACTTCGATGACCCCGCTGCCGCCGGGCCTGCGGTGGTCCGCGCTGTCCAGCCGGTAAAAATTGGAGGGGGCTCCGCGCCAGTCCGAGACCAGCGCGCCGTTGGTGACCAGGTGGCGGTCCGGGTCGCAGGAGAAATCGAGAGGCAGGTCGTTCTCTTCCAGCAGGGGTATGACCGTAGGGCCGAAAGCCATGAAGCCGCCCCGGTAGGACGTCGGCGAGAGCCCGGCGGCCCGCAGCCCTTTGACCATGCCCGAGATGGCCGGGGCCATGCGCGCGGCGTCGGCGTGGTGCCAGGCGGAATGGAGGTCCTCCTCGTGGCAGTGCACCCCTACTTCCCCCCCCGAGGCCTCGACCCGCTTCCACAGGGCTATGAACTCCGGCCGCAGGAAAAAGTTGCGCGTGAGGGGCGAGGTGTGCGCGAAGTGGACGAACTTCCCCCCGACGGCGGCGGCCAGCTCCAGCTCCGCCTCGACCAGCGGCAGTTCGCGCTCCAGCGAAGGCCGGCGCTCCTCCGCGTCCAGATGCGTGGCGAAATATTCGCTCCAGTCTCCGTCGATGGTAAAAACGAAATTGAGGGCCATAAAAAAATCCTTCCCCGGGCGGACGCCCGCCCGGGGAAGGTGCTATGATAACAAACTTTTTCCCGTCCGTGAACCTTTTTTTTGGATCAGAACGGGAATTTGTACCGTTTCAGGCCCAGTTCCTCCCGCATCGCGAGAAGTTCGCGCTGGGTCTCTTTGTTCACGGGGACGCCCTTGTTCTTCCGGTACTGCCAGGCCAGGTATTCCTTCTCGCCGGCGGTATAGATGCGCTTCGCCCCGGGCATCTTCTTCGACGCGCGCAGCTCGCGCAGTATGCGCCCGGCGGTGCGCTTGAACGACGCGAGCGGCACGAAGTGCCCTATGTCTATGGCGAGGAAGAAGTGGCCCAGCGGGTAAGGGACTTTGTTGCCCTTTTTATCGTAGCCCAGCAGCTGCTTCATGTAGGCCCCGTCCTGCAGCGCGGCCGAGAGTATCTCCACGACGGCGCAGTAGCCGTAGCCCTTGTAGCCGCCCAGGTCCTCGCCGACGCCGCCCAGCGGCGTAAGGGCCGCGGTCCCCTTTATCAGGTCGGTCAGCACTGCGCGCGAATCGGTCTTGCTGCCTCCCCGCTCGTCGATGACCCAGCCCGCCGGCATCTTTTTGCCGAGCTTGGCGTAGACCTCTATCTTGCCGCGCTGCGTTATGGAGGTCGCGCAGTCGAGCAGGAAAGGGAACTTCTCGTCGGTGGGCAGCGCGAAGGTCAGAGGGTTGGTGCCCATCATGTTCTCCACGCCGAAGGTGGGCGCTACCGACGGGCGGGCGTTGGTCCCGGTTATCCCTATCATGCCGGCTTTGGCCGCCAGCAGGGTGTGATAGCCCGCTATCCCGTAATGTGTCGAGTTGCGCACGGCCGTCATGCCCAGGCCGTAGCGCTTCGCCTTCTTTATCGCTATCTCCATCGCGCGCTTGGCGATGACGTGCCCCATGCCGTTGTGGCCGTCGATGACCGCCGTCGTCGGGGTGTTTTTTACTATCTCAAATCTGGTCCCGGCCAGCTGTATGCCCTGCTTTATGCGGTCGTAGTAAATAGGCTTCAGGCGCGAAACGCCGTGCGAGTCTATACCCAGCTTGTCGGCGGTTATCAGGACTTCCGCGCAGACGGCCGCGTCGGCCGCCGGTACTCCTATGCCCTTGAAGACGTCGCGCATGAAGCGCTCCATCAGATCGAACTTAACCCATTTAGCGCCTTTCTCTATTTCCATGACACCTCCGTAGACTTAACCGCGAAAATTCTTTCCTTCCATAAGGTCCGCCAGCGCCGCCGCGGCCCCGGCGGGATCGGGCACGCCGGCCCCGGCGTAGGCAGCGGACATGGCGGCC
>DNQL01000149.1 GCA_003500765.1 Elusimicrobiota bacterium
CGAGCTGGTTATGTACTTCACGCCCGCGCCCAGGCCGAACCCCCTGATCCGCCCCGCCAGGTTAAACGATACCGCCTGGTCGGTGTTGGAAAAACTCCCCGCTATCGCGCCCGACGCGTCGCGCGCGGTCATCTCGCCGGCGGCGAAGCGGCTGTAGCCCACGCCAGCGCGCAGGCCCTTGAGCGGGAAGGCGACGGCGGCGAAGTCGTGCGAGGATTCCATAAGCCAGCGCGTATGGCTCAAGGCCGCCTCCACGCCAGCGCCGCCCAACAGGCCCGCCGGGTTATAGCCGATGGAACCAGCCCCGTCGGACGCCGCGGTATAGGCCGAGCCCATACCCACCGCCCGGGCCGATACGTCGATATTAAGGAACTGCGCCCCGCTGGACGCGGCGTAGGCGGCGCAGGCCGGGAAGAACAGCGAAACGGTCAGTATTATCTTTTTCATGGCGCTCACCTCACCACCGCGAATTTGCCGCGGGCTTTAAGTTTGGCGCCCGCGCGTTCGGCCTCTACGGTGAAGTAATACACCCCGCTGGCTATATGCCCGTCCCACGCGTATTCATAGGCGTAGACCGGGCTTGTCATCTGCGGCGGGCCTGTAAGCGTACGCTCATGGACCAGCGAGCCGGCCACGCTGTAGACCTTCAGTTCCACCCGGTCGGCCAGGCCGAACTCAAGATGGAAAACCGGCACAGCGCCGCCCTTGGCCGGGTTGGGATAGACATATACCTCGCCCAGCCGGAACGCGGCCGACGGGGCCAGCGGCGCCATGAACGCGGGATTATAGCCGCCGCCGTCGGGGATATAGAAGTCGAGCGGGTCGCCCTGGTACTGCCCGCGCGACACTATCACCGTATGAGTGCCCACGCCCAGCTCGGCGGGTACGGTGCCGTTTATCCGCCCGTCGGTCCACAGGCTCAGTGAGCTGAGCAGCCCTCCTATCGTCACGCGCGCGATAGCGGCGTCATAGGGCCCGAAGCCCGAGCCGAAGACGCTGAACGCTGCGCCCGGCTCCCCGCTGACCGGCGTCATGCTAGACACCGACGGCTCAACTATCGTCATGGTGGAGGCCGCCGACTGCGCGATGCCGCCGTTGAAGCTGCGCCGCACCAGCACGGGATATTCGCCTTCGCCCAGCGCCGGCAATTTGCCCTTTATCTGCGTATCGGTCCAGAGCGTGAGCTGCGCCGTGGCGCCGCCTATGAGCGCCTCCGACTTGCCGGCGACATAGTTGCCGAAGCTGTACCCCGTCAGCGTGAACGGCGCGAGCATAGCCGCCGGCTCCGGCGACACCGTCTCCAGCACAGGATCGGCCAGTTCGAAGCCCAGCGCCTGCGACCGCGACACGCCGCCGTTGAAGGCGCGCTCTACAACTACCTCGTGCATGCCTGGTTCTATTATCCCCGGCGTCGTGCCCTTTATCTGGCTGTCCGTCCACAAGGTCAGCGGGCAGGTGGTGCCGCCGATCAGCACACGCGCGCTGTTGGCGACGTAATTACCGAAGCCCGAGCCCGTCAGCGTGAAGGGGAGCCCTATCGGCCCCGACGAGGGCGTTACCGCCGCCAGGTCGGGCACCAGCAGCGTAAAGCCCAGCGGCTGCGAGGCCGCCAGCCCGCCGTTGAGCTGCCGTTCGACTACGACCTCATGTGCGCCGGGCTCTATTGTTCCCGGCACCGTGCCTTTGATCTGCGTGTCGGTCCACAGCGTCAGCGGGGCCGTGGTCCCGCCGATAAGCACGCGAGTCCACCCGGCCGAGTAATTCCCGAATCCTGTGCCGTATACCGTGAACGGCATACCGATAGGCCCGGCGACCGGCGTCATGCTGGCCGCGTCCACCGCCAGGACTTCGAACGACATAGGCGGGCTCTGCATCACGCCGCCGTCGGCGGTACGGCGCTCCACCAGAACGGGGTACTGGCCCGCCGCCAGCCCGCCGGGGACAGTTCCTTTTATCTGGCCGTCGGCCCACAATGTCAGCGGGCAGGTAGTCCCGCCCATAAGCACGGTCGTGTAATTGGCGAGATAGTTGCCGAACCCCGCACCATTTATGGTGAACGGCATTCCTATCGGTCCCGACGATGGCGCTATCCAGTCGGCTTCCATGCCGCGCAGGTCGAACGTGACGGTCGCCGACCGTGCCAGCCCGCCGTTGAGCGCGCGCTCGACGACGACTTCATGCTCGCCGATTGCGATGGTGCCGGGTACGGTGCCCTTGATCTGCGTATCGGTCCATAAGGTCAGCGGGCAGGTGGCTCCGCCGATGAGCACCCGCGTGTAGTTGGCTACGTAATTGCCGAAGCCCGACCCCGTCAGCGTGAACGGCAGGCCTATCGGCCCCGACGAGGGCGCGATATCTGCCAGGGCCGGCACGACGACGGTGAAGGAGGAGGTCTCGGCCAGCAGCTCGGTTCCGCGCATCACGACGACGGGATATTCCCCCGCCGCCAGCGCGCCGGGCACCGTGCCCTTGATAGTGGTGGTGCTCCAGAGCGTCAGCGGCGCCGCAGCGCCGCCTATCAGCACCACGGTAGTCCCCGCCGAGTAAGTACCGAACCCTTCGCCAGTTATCGTGAACGGCAGGCCTATCGGGCCGGAAGAAGGCGCGATGGAGGCCTGCTCTATGAGCCCGTCGTTCACCGATATGAAGACGGAACTCACCGGGGCCATATTGCCCACATTGTCCTCAGCCGTGTAATAGACAACATGCTCGCCAGCGGGCAACGTGAAGGGCCCGGCGTAGGAAGGGTTCTCACACGTGCCGTTCGCGGCCGATGTGCTCGGGACTATGCCCGCGCAAAGCGAAGGCTCGACGTCCACGTAATAAAGGATTCCGGCGAGACCGGCCGCCGCGCCGCCCGAGACCGGGTCGCCGGCTTCCAGGGATATTTCATCGCCGGCGGCAAGCTGTACTGCTGCGCCGGGCGGCAGGCTTCCTTCCGGCGCGTACAGGGCCGTCCATGGCGGCGTGCCGTCGGAAAGGATGGAAGTGCTCTTAAGCGTTTCGTAATTGTCCAGGTGGTCGACACTGAAATAATGGATGACCCGCTCCCCTTCGGCCAGCGTGAAAGGTCCGTTGTAATAAGGATTGGCGCAGGTGCCCGGCGCTGCCAGCGGGTCACGGGGCGTGAGCAGGCAGGCCTGATCGGGAACGGCGTCCACCAGGTAATAGGTGGTCGCCACGCCGGCCACCTCTTGCGTCAGCGAACTGTCGACGGCCGTCAGCGACACCGCCGCCGAACTTGAGACATAGACCGCCCCATCGGGGCCGATATGGCGTCCGTCGGCGAAAGCCACCGCCGTGACCGGCGGCAGTTCGTCGTCGAGCGGGATGGCCAGGGCGAACGGCGAGGCGTGGGCGACTTCGCAGCTCACCCAGCCGTCCGCGCGCGCCGTGGTGACGTCCCGCCACGAGCCGCCGCTGTAATGGTAGATCTTCGCCTTGGCGGTCTGCGCCGCCGTCAGGCCCTCAGGCAGGCGGAAGCTCACTCTCAGCCCGCCCTCGTAGCCCGCCGTTACGGAGATATCGGCCACCTCACCGCCCGTCGATAGCTTGTAGCCCGCCACGCGCGGGTCATAGGCCACGCGCGAAAGTGTTATATTGCCCGGCGTGACGACTTCGGCCACTTCCACGCGGATGTTCTCGAACTCGACGAACATGTCGAAGCCCGCGTCTATGTACTGCGTCTCAAAACGATACCCGCCGATGCTGTCGTAGGTGAGCCGCGCGTTCAGGGCGCCGGCGCCGGCGGTCTCGTAGTCGCCGCACTGGTAGCGGCCGTAGGCAGCCAGGTCCGCGCTCACCGTTATGGAGGAATACCGGGGAACATAAGCCTCCGGGGTGTTGACCAGCACTTGCCCGCCGCTGAGGTGGTAAAGCGTTACATCGGTCTGCGGCGAGTATTCCAGGTCTATGGGGTATTCGTCGGTCCAGCTCTGGCCGGGGCCTTCGTATTCTTCTTTGGGCCGGGCCACGACTTTGACCAGGACCTCGTTATAGACAGGCGCCTCCAGCATGGTACAGCCTTCCATGGCGCTGGTCGGGCCGAGGTTCTCGATATGCAGGCCGGTGGGTGAGGCAGGCAGGGCATAGTGGCCGCTTGAAAGACCGAAAGGGAAGGTCTCTTGGTGTTTGGTCACGATGAAGATGCGGCTGCTGCTATTGCCCGCCCGGTCATTGCCGTAGAAGAAATACTCGTTCCAGCCGACGGGGGCCGCGGCGCCGGCCAGGGACGGGAACAGTTTTTCAAGGCGCTCTTCGCCGGGCGGCCAGGCCGGGCCGGCATAGGATGTATCCACGGTCCCCTCGGGGTTATAGACGGCCAGCGGGCCGTCGCCTATCCCCGACACCGTGTCCACCATCACCGTGTAGGCGTCCAGCTCGAAGCCGCCGGACACGGCGCGCACGCCCACGCGCTCGATGTTGAGCTCCGGGGCGTGGCGGTCCACGTGGAAATAGGAATCAGTGAGATTGTCTATGTTGTCGGCGACGATGATGTGGTAGTTGGAGGCGTCCTGCGAAAGATACGGCGCCAGATCGGCGGTGGGCACGCCGGGCGGGAAGTCGATGGTCAGCACCGGCTCGACGGACCCGGCGGTCTCATGGGCGATGGCGAAGCTCTTCAGGCCGCTGTCGTAGTCGGCGATATGGAAGCCCGGCGTGGAGACGTGCGTGTACCACGGCACGGATTCCGGGGTATTGGTCCCTTTGAGCCACAGCTGCGACCCGTCCACCCACAAAGGCAGCGAGAGCGTGGGCGGTTCGCCGTCGTCGCCTATACGGAAAAGATGCGAAGCGTCCGGCCCGCCGGGATTGGACGTGGAGACTATCAACTTTTCCGGCTCAAAACCGTCCAGCCCGGCGGACAGAGCCACACCTTCGTTGCCGGCCAGATCGGCGCACTCTATGACGCCGTTGAGCGAAGTAACCCCGCCCGGCGCGGTGAAATCGGCGGTGTATACGATATTTTCCTGGTCGCCGGTGACGGGAAGAGGCCCGAAACCGGCCGCGGAGACCGTCAGCTCGCTCAGCGGCTCGCTGAACGAGAGGGTAAGGACGTACGGACTTCCCGGCAGCAGCGGCCTGTCCGCGGACTTGGACAAGGTATATCCCGTGACAGGATCGCCCTCGGGGCGCCACTCGGCCGAGTAGAAAGCAATCCCCTCCCCGTCCCTGACTTCCACCGCCCGCGCATACGGCCGTATGCGGTCAATAGTGAAATCCACCGAAGTAGTCAGAGTGTCGGTGTCGGGGTAGACATTAAGACTATCCATGTTGACATTCAAGACGACTTCAAAGGGGCCTTCCGTGGCGTCAGGGCTGATTTCATAATCAACAATGAAA
>DNQL01000032.1 GCA_003500765.1 Elusimicrobiota bacterium
TGACCGGCGTGGCCGGCCCCGCGGGAGGGACGCCGGAGAAACCCGTCGGCACGGTCTTTTTCGGCGTATGCGGGCCGCGCGGCGTCACCACGCACAAGGCCGCCTTCAGGGGAACGCGCGACTTCATACGGCTCTCCTCCGCCAACCGGCTGTTTGACCTGCTCGGAAAAATAATAGAATAGACCCGCCCTAATAACGCAACTTCAAGGAGAGCCAGATGAAATTTTTGATGACCGCCGTAATACTTCCGGCCGCGCTGCTTGCCGCCGGCTGCAACAAAGCCCAGGACCCCGCCGCCGCAACTGAAAAAGCCGCCGAAGCGGCCGTGGAGGCCGCCCTCGCGGCCGCCGTCCCGGGCTACGTCAAAGGCCCCACCTACTTCAACCTGCCGGAGCACAAGGGCGGCAGGCTGGACCTGGCGGCGTACGCCGGCAAGCCGGTGATGGTCATGTTCTTCACCGAGACCTGCCCCTACTGCCGCAAAGCCGCGCCCTTCGTGCAGGCCATAAACGCGGAGTACGAGGGCAAAGGACTCTCCGTCATGGCGGCCGCCCACGAGCGCGAAGCGGCCCCGGCGGGACGCTTCGTCAAGGATTTCGGCATCACCTTCCCGGTCGCCTACGACGCGGCGGCTACGGCCCGCGCCTACCAGACCCGGGGCGTGCCCTACCTCTTCCTGCTCGACAGGGAACACAAGGTCTACAATCTCTGGGCCGGCTACGATCCCTCATTCGACAAGGAGATCAAAAAATCCATAGAGGAAGTCCTGAAGAAGAGCTAGAGAATTTTCCGGGGGACGGGGGAGAGGGCAATAAATGGGCGTAACCGTAAATAAAGGAGCTATCCTGGTCCACCGCGTCTATGACGTGGCGGGCGAGATAGACCTGGCCGCGGCTGAAAAACTGCTCGCGGCCGGGGCGCCCAGCTCCCGGTTCTCCCTGCGCACCGACACCCGCCGCGCCATAATAATAAAGGAAGCGCCCCTGCAGGTCCCGCTGGGCCGGGAGGACCTGAAGATCAACGGCGGCCTGACCGCGGAGGTCAGCGCCAAGCTCTGGGATTACGGCGTGATCTCGGTGACGCTCGAACTGCCCATACCGCCAGGCATAGAGTGGGCCGAACTGGTCCGGCTGGCCGACGCGCTGGAGGAATCAGACGAGCCCGACGCCCTGGCGCAGCGTCACAGGGACGCCCTGAAGTCCATCGTGACGCCCGCCATGAAGCAGGCCTCCGACTGGGGCGTCGCCGAGGACTACATCACCTACATAATAAACGAGGCCGGAGGGGTCACCGGGCCCCTGGACCTGCTGGAGAAGGCGGACGTGCCGTCCCTTCTCCTGGCCGAGAGCAAGGAGAAACTGTCGCGCAACTCGGCCGACTTTATAATGGAGAACGTGCTGCAGTACGCCCAGGGGGACCTGGCGGTGATAGACTGGAACTCCGCCCTGCTGGTGGAGCCGCAGGACCAGCGCGACGTGGCCGACGTCATAGAATTCTCGCTGACCCACCTGATGGAGTTCCGGTACTACGACGACAAGCTCAACGCCAAGCTCGACCTGCTCTACGACACCATAGAGGGCAAGCGGGAGAACACCTGGAACTTCTTCAGGAATTTCTACGCCGACATCGCCGAAGAGGCCAGCCGGCAGTACATAGAGTTCTCGGAGTTCCTGGAGCGGATAGAGAACTCGCTCAAGACCGTCGGGGATCCTTACCTCGCCACGGTGTTCAGGGCCTCGTCGCACCAGTTCCGGTTCGACGACTGGCGCAAGAACATCTCGCGCAAGATGGATAACCTGGCGCAGATAACCCAGATGCTGCAGGTAGAGGTCAACTCCAGGCGGGGACACCTCCTGGAGACCATAATAATACTGCTGATAGCGATAGAGATAATCCCCGTCTTTTACGACGCCTTCAGATAAACCCGGTACGGTCAGTCCCCGAAAGCTTCCGGCATCAGCCGCCTGGCCTCGGCCAGGAAGGCCTTCTTGTCGCGCACCGGGGGGCCGCCGCCGGAACGGTGCTTTATGGTCAGGAAGTTGACATAGCGGCCGTTGGCCTTGACCCTGAAGTCCAGGTGGGGGCCCGTGGACAGCCCGCTGGAACCGACATAGGCGATGAGATCCCCCTGCTTCACTCGCTTGCCCCGCTTAAGACCCTTAGCGTAGCGGCTGAGGTGGCCGTAGGTGGTCACGTAGCCCAGGGAGTGCTTTACCTCCACGTAGCGGCCGTAGCCGCCTTTCCATCCCACGAAAGTCACTACCCCGTCGGCCACCGAAGAGACCGGCGTTCCCGTAGGGGCGGCGTAGTCTATGCCGAGATGGGGCCGCACGATTTTCAGCACCGGGTGCCGGCGCGCGTGGGTAAAATAAGAAGAGATGCGCCTGTACTGCAGCGGCGCGCGGAGGAAAAGGCTGCGCAGAGATTCTCCTTTCTCGTCGTAGTACCCGTCGCCGTGTCGGAAGGCCAGCTTGCGGCCCGCCTCTTTCCCGTCGTAGACGCCAGCCAGTATCCGCCGGCCCGCGCTGCGCCCGTTCTCCGCCGTGCGCTGCTCGTAGACCACCTCATAGGCGTCACCCTCGCGCACTTCGGTCAGGAAGTCCACCGACCAGGAGAAGATGTCGGCAAAATCCAGTATGGTCTCGGCCGGCACCCCCGAGGCGCTCATCGACTCCCAGAGCGAGGAAGATATGGAGCCTTTGAGGCGCAGCGTCTCCACCGTCACCGAGAGGGAGGATATCTCCAGGGAGTAGCCGCTTTCGGCCGGCAGCACTACGTAACGCGAAAGCCCTTTGAGCACGTAGGCGTTGACCAGAGCTCCCGAGGTGGAAAGTACCACGCCGTACTCGTCGGAGGGGGAGAGTCTGCGCAGGTTGAGTTTTTTGCGAAGGACGGCGGAGACCCCCGCGGTCTCGGCCGGCGTGAGGCCGGCCGCGGAGAGATGAGAAGAGAGAATGCCCGTGACCGGGCCGCTGGATATCACGAAGAGCGGCGGGGAAGGGAGGAAGATAGACCCCCTGCCGGCGACGAAGAGCCCGGCCGCGATCATGGCGGCGGCGGCGACGGCGAAAGCCGCGATCGCCCTTTCCCGGTAGCGGATACCGGAAGCGAGCTGACGGACCCGCCTTTCCATCTTCCTCATCAGCAGTAGAGGTGCTCCTCTACGAGCTTCTTTATTTCCTCTTCCTTGCCGTAGAGCCTCTCGCTCAGGCTGCGGTCGTCGTAGGCGCAGAGCTTGCGCGCGGCCGCGTCTATCACCCCGGCAGGGAAGACCCCGCCGCGCTCATAGACGGCCCGCTCTTTCTCCAGCGCCTCGGCCGACTCCACGCAGGAAGCCGGCAGGCTGGGGAACTTCTCCTTCAGGGCGGAGTTCTCCTTGTGGAAGATGTTCTTGTCGACGAAATGGTTTTCGGCGAACTTCAGCGCGTCCTTCATCCTGAAGCCGTCGAGGGCGGCCATGACCAGGCCGGCCAGGAACAGGTGCACATTGGCCGACCCGTCGGCGGAGCGGAACTCCACCGTCTGGCTGGGCTCCACGCTGTGGGCCTCCCTCGCGGACGAAGGATTGGCGTCCTTTATCATGCCAGCGGCGTTGCTCCAGCCCAGCGGGATGCGGACCAGCGCGGAACGGTTGCGGTAGCCCCAGCAGACGTTTATCGGCGCCTCCTGGTGCGGGACCAGGCGCAGGTAGGAGGTCGGGACCGTGTTGCCGAAGGCCGTCAGGGAACGGGCCGACGAAAGGAAACCGGCTATCAGCTTCCTGGCCTCCGCGCTCAGCTCGTGCCCGGAGCCGCTCATGGCGCTCCGGCCGCCGCGGTAGAGGCAGGTGTGAAAATGCATGCCGGAACCGGCGTGCCCTATCGATATTTTAGGGGCGAAGGAGACGGTAACCCCGTGCTTCAGCCCGATGCCGGAAAGTATCCACCTGGCCACTGAGAGCTGGTCGGCGGCGGCGCAGGCCTCGACGGGCAGGAACTCTATCTCCTGCTGGCTCATCTCGGCGTCCTCCGTGCGGATAAAACCCACCTCGGAATGGCCGTACTTGATATTGCCGCCGGATTCGGCTATCGCGGCCATGGCATCCCGCCGCAGCCCCTCCCACTTGGAGAAAGGCCAGGATTCGTGATAGCCCCGCTGCGCGCCCGTGGGATAAAGGGGATTCTTCGGCGCTATGACGTAATACTCCAGCTCCCCCAGGGCGCGGAATTCCAGCCCCGTCTCCTTCCTGAACAGCGCGCAGGCCTTGCGCAGTATGGTATCCGGAGCGCTGGAGAAAGGGGAACCGTCGGGAGTGTAGAAAGAGCAGAGGATGTCCACGGAAGGCTGCTCGAAGAAAGGGTTTACGAAAGCGGTACTGTAGCGCGGCACGACATAAAGATCGCTGGACGCCGCGTCTATACCCTTGAAGAGGCTGGAGCCGTCGGCGCGCTCGCCGGCTGAGAGGATGCGGTCGAGATACTTTTCGTCGTTGATGGCGAAGTTGAGTGTCTTCAGGCGTCCGTCGCCGGCCGCGTAGCGGAAATTCACCAGTTTCACGCCTTTGGCCTTCACGTAACGGATGATATCCTTCTTGGTAAAGTCCTTCGGCTGCTTGTCCAGGAAAGCTGCGATCTTGTTGGCGTGTATCTTCGCGGAAGGCATTTCGTGTTCTCCTTAATGAACGGCACTAAATCTTACAAACTTTTCGCCGGGCGTAAAATACCGGACTGTATTTTTATATCATGAACGGTAAGATGAACCGGCAGGACCCGCTCGAAGCCATTGAAAACGCGGCAGACTCCCTTATCGCATCGGGAAGGCCCGGCGACGCGGTACGGCTCGCTTTCGAGGCGGCGATGAAGGTCCCCGGCAGTTCCCGGGCGGCCCGCGCCCTGGAAAAAACGCTAAGCCGTACCGCCGGCGCAGACTCGGCCGGGCGGCTCTACGCCAGACTGCTGGCCACGGGACGGGCGGTGTCCGACCACCATTACAGCCTGGCCATGTTCCGCAAGCGAGCCGGCGATCATGCCGGGATGCGCGCCGCCTTCGAAGGACTCCTGTCCTCCGCAGGCCCTTCGACGGAGATACACCGCTACATAGCCCTTTGCTCCCTGGACAGATACGCCGAAGCCTTCGCGGAGGCCGAACGCATATGCGCGGCTCCTCCGCCGGGAGAACCGGTCCTCTCCCGGTTATGGAACCCGTGGGGCGACCGCTCGACCAGTCTGCCGTCCGGCTTTATGCCGGCCCGGCTGGCGGCCCTGCGCCGCTCCGCCCTGCCGCCTGAAACGCGCAAATACGGGCCGTTCCTCGCCGGCGCCATGCTTCTCTACATGGGCAGGACGGAAGAAGCGCTCCGCGAATTCGGCGCGCTGCCGC
>DNQL01000216.1 GCA_003500765.1 Elusimicrobiota bacterium
GCCAGCAGCGGGTCGGCGGCGTGGCGGCGGGCCAGCCGGCGCAGTTCGGCTATGATATCGTCCAGCGCGGGAAGCAGGACGCGCTCCAGGCCGCGCGAGAGCATCAGCGCGTAGGCGAAACTGTTGACATCCTCGGAGGTGAGGGCGAAATGTACGTATTCCCGGTATTTGGCCAGCCCGGCGCGCTCCAGCCGCTCGCGCATGAAACGCTCGCAGGCTTTTACGTCGTGGCGCGTTTCGCGCTCGATGGCCTTGACCCTGGCCGCCTCGCCCGGCTTGACGGCTTTCAGCGCTTCCAGCAGTTTCTTCCCCTTCGGAGGAAGGGCGGGTATGCCGGTGCCGGGCAGGCCGCAGAGCATGCCGAGGTAGAGAGCCTCGACTTCTATCCTGTGGCGTATGAGAGCGTCTTCGCTGAAATAACGGGAGAGGGGCCGGGTGACCGCCGCGTAGCGTCCGTCCACCGGGCTTACGGCCTGTAGTTCGGTCATGGGGATATGATATCAAAAGGCCGCGGAGGACGGCGAGGGCGGGGGCAGCCCGCCCCACATTTTCCCGTCTTTATTCTATAATAATATCGTAACATGCCCTTTGTACACTTTCCCTGCCGGCTATCCGGCCATTTCTACCGGAGATAATACGGATAAAAGCATATGGATATAATGACCATCGTCGGTTTCATCCTCGGGGCGGCCGTCATGGCCTGGGGCGTAGCGACCTCGGGCGTGGGCGACCTCTTCCTTAACTCGCACGGCATAGTCCTGGTCATCGGCGGCACGCTGTCCGCGACCATAGTCAATACCTCTTTTTCGGGCTTTATGAGCGGAGTCCGCGCTTTTTCGCTTATACTCCGCAATCCCGACTATCCCAGCATCGACGACTGCGTCAAGGTCCTGGTACAGCTTTCCGACACCGCCCACAAGCAGGGCGGCATCATGGCGCTGCAGAACGTCGACCCCGGTTTCGCCAGCGGTTTTCTCCGCCGCGCGGTCTCGGTAGCCATGGTCAGCGGCGAATCCCGCGAGACGCGCGCGATACTCGAAGAAGAAGTGCGCCGCCGCCGTCTGGCGATAAACGAGGACTCCAACTTCTACCGCACGATGGCCGTGCTCTCGCCGATGTTCGGCCTGATCGGCACGCTGTTCGGCATCATCCAGACGCTGACCAACATCTCCGACCCCGGCGCCATCGGCCGCTCGATGGCCGTCGCCATCAGCTCTGCCTTCTACGGCATCGCCCTGTCCAACCTGCTCTTCGTGCCGGTCGCCAACAAGATACGCCTGCGCGCCATAGAGGAGACGGCCGGCCTGCAGCTCATCATCGAGGGGATCATGGACATCATGGCCGGCAAGACCCCCCACCTGGTCGAGATGCACCTGCGCGGCTACCTGACCGTCAACCAGGCCCGGCTGTCGAGGTCGGAGGCTTAAGGCGGACCCATGGCCAGGTTCTACGAGCGCGAAGACGAGCTGGAGAACGAGCTCAACCGTGGCGCCCTCTGGGCGATCACCTACGGCGACATGATGAGCTACCTCATGATCTTCTTCATGATCCTCTTCGCTTTCTACAGCTCCAAGAACGTAGCCTCCCAGTTCAGCATGCAGAGCCTGGAGGACACCTTCGGCAAGGACACCGAGACCACCTCCATGCTGTTCTCCAAACACGGCATACAGCAGATAGCGCAGGTCGAGATATCGGCCAACAAGATAAACATAAATTTCTCCGAGCCGATCCTTTTCGCCCCCGCCAGCGACGTGCTGCGCGAACAGTCCAAGCCCCACCTTAAGAGGCTGGCCAAGGTCTTCAACGACCTGCCAAATCCCATACAGATAGAGGGCCATACCGACGCCCGCCCGCTGGGCCGGGGCTCCAGGTTCAAGTCGAACTGGGAGCTGTCGGCGGCCCGCGCCTTCTCCGTCCTGAAGTTCATGGTGGAGCAGGGCGTAGCGCCGGAGAAACTTTCCGCGGTCGGCTACGGCGAGTTCAAGCCGATAAAGTCCAACGAGACGCCGCAAGGGCGCTCCGCCAACAGGCGCATAGAGATAAATATCATCCGCCACGAGATCTGAGCCGGCCATGAAGCTTACTACCCGATTCTTCCTGATACTGCTGGGAATAGCCGTATTCCCGCTGCTCGTATCGGTCGGGTGGAACGTCTACCAGTACCGCGGCAGCATCGCCGGCGTCTTCAGCCTGCATAAGACCGTCTCGTCGCTGGCCGCCTCCAACATGGAGGAGTGGCTGGCCAGCGTCAACCGCAGCCTGGCCTTCCTCTACAGCGTCGAGAATCCCCTCCAGAAGAAGAACATAGACGAGACCACCCTGATCAAGGAAGCCGTGGCCGTCAACTCGGAGATAATGGCCCTCAGCTACCTCGCCCCCGACGGTTCGGAGATATTCAAGCTGCAGAGCGAGAACGTCAAAAGCAAGGCGCACCTGACCACCTTCATTCCCGAACTCGCGGGCAAGGCCCGCGAAGAGGCGAAGATACAGATGGGCGAGGTCATCTGCGTGGAGGGCCAGCCTTTCTTCCCCCTCGCCTACCCGCTGATAAGCTCGCGGGTGGTCATCTTCCACTTCTCGCTGGAGAAACTCTGGCGAAAGATGGGCGAGATGCGCACCGGCGAAAGCGGCCGCGTCCTCATACTGGACAAGAAAGGCGTTCCTCTCCCCTGCCAGGACCTGGACCCCAAGTCGATAGACTCGGAGGCCGTCCGCCGGACTTTCAAAATGAGCGCCAAGATCGACCGCATGCCGTCCATGAAGATAGGCGGGGAGCGGTTCGCGGGGGCCTACGCGGCCACCGAGAAGCTTCCCTGGGTGGCGGTATCCCTGCAGAGCCACGACGAGATCTACGGGGCGCAGCGCCGTTCCATAATACTGTTCTCCATCTTCACGCTCATCTCGGCCGTCACCACCGTCATAGTGGTGCTGCTCATCTCGCGCCGCATCATCGCCCCGATAAACAACATGGTGACCGGCGTCAAGAAGTTCCTCAAGGACCAGCGCCTGGACAAGGTCATACCGGCCGAGGGCTGGCCGGAGATAAAGAACCTGGTCGGCATCCTCAACCGCATGATGCTCGAGCTCCAGGCCTACAGGGCCTTCCAGCTCAACCAGATAATGGAGGAGAAGAACAAGGCCCAGGCGCTCATCGACACCATTCCCGACGGCGTGCTGCTGCTCGACGACCGGGGCACGCTTATCTACTCCAACCAGCTGGCGCTGAGCCTGCTCGGCCTGGGCCGCAATCCCTCGGGGGCCGTGCTGCCCAAGTCCATACGCAGCGACGCGTTCCGCGAGAAGTTCCAGGTGCTGCTGGACTCAAAGGAGAAGTACGCCCGCGACGAAGTGGAGGCCCCGCTGGAGGGAACCTCTCCTCCCGTGCTCAAGAATTACCGCGTTCTGGCGGCGCAGTTCATGCAGGCCACGCTCAAGCGCCCCGGCCGCGTTATCATCATCCGCGACATCACCAACGAGAAAGAGCTGGAGAAGGCAAAGGAAGACTTCTTCCACATGATCACGCACGACATGCGCGCTCCGCTTTCCACCATCCAGGGCTATGTCGAGCTGCTGATGAAGAAGCTGCCGCCCAATCCCGGCACGGATAAATATTTCCAGAGCATGCTCTATTCCTCCCGCCGGCTGCGGGGCATGATAGACGACATCCTCAACACGACCAAGCTGCAGCGCGGCACCATGACGCTGCAGCTCGATACCATCTCGGCCGCGGAGCTGATAACCCGTATCCGCGACAATCACGAGCCGGTGGCCGTGCCCAAGAAGATCACGCTGGCCGCCGCTCCCTCCCCAGAGGCCATAGAGTTCAACGGCGACCGCACTCTCCTGGAGCGCGTTATCACCAACCTGATGGGCAACTCTCTGAAGTTCACGCCCCCGGGCGGCAAGATCACGCTGGGGTGCTCGCAGGACGCCGACAAGATATTCTTCTGGGTCGAGGATACCGGTTCCGGCATACCCGAGGACAAGCGCAAGGCCATCTTCGAGAAATACTCGCAGATGGAGGAGCATAAGAGCCAGGGCTTCGGCCTGGGCCTGGCGATGTGCAAGATGACGGTAGAGCTGCACAAGGGCGACATCTGGGTGGAGTCCGAGCTGGGCAAGGGCTCGAAATTCATATTCACGGTGGCCAAGGGGCTCACTCAATAAGCGGAGGAACAGCAGGATATGTCCCTGATACTCATAATAGACGACAACGACGAATTCCGCGGCATGATAGCCGACTACTTCGGCGAGCTGGGCTACCGGATCGCCATGGCGATGAACGGCGCTGAGGGGCTGGCCCGGGCCAGGGAGCTCAAGCCGGACCTGATAATCTGCGACGTGATGATGCCGGACGTCGGGGGAATAGAGGTCCTGAGGGGCCTCCAGACGGACGACGACACCCGTTCCATCCCCGTGCTGGTCATGACCGGCACTTTCTTCGACAAGCAGATGAGCGAGCTTTTCCGGCAGGAATCCAACTGCCGCGAGTTCATGAGCAAGACCACCGAGCTGGAGTACGTGCAGAAGAAGGTGGAAGCCCTGATCGGCGGGGCTTCAAAGTGAATCCCCCCCTGGTGCTCGTCGCCGACGACGAGCCCGATTACCTGGAGATAGCCTCCCGCCTGCTGGAGGAGTCCGGCCTGCGCGCGGCGCGGGCCGCTACCGGCGGCGAGTGCCT
>DNQL01000052.1 GCA_003500765.1 Elusimicrobiota bacterium
CGAGCACGGCGGCCACCGCCCACGGGTAGACCCAGCCCGCCAGGCCCAGGGCCAGCATCAGCACCGACAGCAGGCCAAAACCGGCCCCGGCCGAAAAAACGACCTCTTCAAGGAGGGACCGGAAAGAGAAACCGCCCAGCCGCAGCAGAAGGCGCCCGGGGGCGAAGCACGCGAAAAGAAAGAGCGCGGCGGCCGAGAGATTGAACAGGTGGGAGGGGAGGACCGAAAGCAGGGAGCCGAAGTACTGAGAGGGGGAGAGCAGTTCCGGCAGCGAGCCGAACCCGAACCAGAAACGTCCGTAATATCCGGTGAGGACCCAGCCGGACCACAGGAGGCAGGCGCCCCACGCCGCCCACCAGGGGAAGCGGGGCCGGGCCTTCGCCTCGGGAGGCGCCGGCGCGGCCGCCCGCACCTTCCTGTTCTTCTTTCCCATCGCGGCCGGGTTACTTTTCCAGGACTTCGATGTTCGCCCGGGGGACGGTGAGTTTGGTCCCGTCGGAGAGCTGCACTTCCAGCACGCGCACGTGGCTCTCGCTGGCGCACTTGGTCAGTTCCGGCGGCAGCGACAGTACCGTCCCTATTATCCCGAAGTGCGGCTCGCGGATGATGCGCACCGGGTCGCCGGGCTCTATCCAGCCGCGGCCTTCCTCGCGCTTGCATTCCTTGACGTCCTTCGGGTAGCCGGGGACTATGATCTCCGGGCGCATGACGCCGGCGCGGATCTGCGTGGCGCCGCTGACGCTGGCGCTCTCGCCGTTGCGGGAGGCCAGCAGCTTGAAGGTGTACTCGGCCATCGGTATCAGGCCGAAACCCTCGGTGACGATGAGGGTGACGCCGATCTTCTCCGTTCCGGTCACCGCGACGCCTATGTCGTAGCCGAGGATCTGGCGCAGGTCCCGGTCGTGTATGCCGCCGACGACGATGGCGTGGACGCCGGCCTCTATGGCGCGCTTGATCGTGGCCAGGCCCGCGTGCTTGCCGCCTATGACGATCTTTCCCTTATGCTCGTCCTTGATGTGTTCCGGGGTGAGCTCCTCGTCGGGAGTCTCGACGGCCATCGCGATGGGGCCGTTGGTCTCGCCCCCGATGCCGAAGATGCCCTGGATGAAAGTGCCCTCGGTCTCTACGGTCACTCCGAAGTTAGGGTGGACCTCCACCACTTTGCCCTGGATATAGGACTGCAGCGGCAGCACCTTCGGGGGCTCGCGCAGCAGCATCTGGCCCGTTATGTCGGAGACGCTGTCAACGGTGCCGTTTATCGGCGATTCCACCGTGGTCTTGAACCACTTTATGAGCGGCTTGTTCTCGGCCAGGATCTCGCCTTTCTTCACCTGGTCGCCCGGCTTCTTCAGCAGGAAAGACGGTATCTCCCCGGCGGTCACCGAGAGGCGGTTGGCTATATTGACCGGGAAGACCTTGCCGGGCAGTTCGGTCTGCGCGACGATGTCCGTGGAGGCGACCTTCTGCCCTTCCGCGGCGAGGACCATGCCGGGGATGGGGAGCACCCGCCGCTTGCGCAGCACGGTGCAGGGTATGACTTTAAGTCCGGGGGTGTATGCGTGAGCCATAAATTCTCCTTAGGTCGATCCGCTCTCAGGCCGGGTACATCTCCATGGCCTTGTACCACTTGTTGAGTTCCGCTATCCGCTTGGCGTGGGCCTTGGGCAGCTCGAAGGGCCTGCCGCGGCCGTCGAGGATCAGGCCCACCTGGCCGCCCTCGCATTTCGCCTCCCGGGAATTGCCGGGACCCGCGCCGACGTCGAAGCCCTTGGCGGGCTTGAGCGTAAGCTTTCCCTTCGTCTGTTCGAAAGGAAGGTGGAGCAGCTCGCCGAAGCGCAGCGTGCCGGACGCGGGCTTGCCGCCTTCGGGCACCAGTTCCCAGTCAAGTATGTTCGCGCCTTCCTTGGCGAGGCCCTTGGGTGCCACGCAGGTGCCGAGCCGGACCAGGCAGTCGTGGTAGAACACGTCCAGCGCGGCCTTCTCGCTTATCTGCGACAGCACGCCCAGGTGCGGCATCATGAAGATGGAGTCCACGGCGAACATCGTGACGCCCTCGGGCTGGTAGGCGTCTATCATCATCATCATGGACTGCGTGCGGCGGGGGGAGTGGGCCAGGATGCCGCCGGAGCCGATTATGTAATCGAGCTGCATCAGGCTGATGAGGCTCTGGCCGCTGGAGGTCTGGTCGAAGGCGTCGGAGATGGAACGCTCCTGCTGGACGCCCTTCAGGCCGACGGCCAGCGCCTTATGCTGCTCGAAGGCCAGGCGCAGCGCCTCGCGGCTGACGGCGTGCTCCACCTGCAGCTCCTCCACCGTCTGCGGTATGGTGGTGGGCCGTATCATCTTGTTCTTGAGCCGGTTGCGCAGGTCCTGCTCCTCTATGTCGAAGGGCAGCCAGCGCAGCAGGTTGGGCAGCCCGGCCTCGGCCATCACGTTCGAGATGGAATAGCTCATGCCGAGGTTGGCGCTGACCGTGCGGTTGAACACCCCGCTGAAGACGCTGAAAACGTCGGTAGTGGCGCCGCCGATGTCCACGGCCAGCACGTTGAAATCGTTGGCCTTGGCGAACTTCTCGGTCATCGTGCCGACGGCCGCCGGGGTGGGCATGATGGGCGCGCCCACCATCTTCATCAGGCGCGGGTAGCCGGGGGCCTGCTGCATCACGTGCTCGAGGAAGATGTCGTGTATCTTGTGGCGGGCCGGCATCAGGTTCTCGCGCTCCAGCACGGGCCGCAGGTTCTCGGTCACTATCAGCGCGGTCCTGTCGCCCAGGATCTCCTCTATCTGCCCCTGGGCCTTGTTGTTGCCCGCGTAGATGACCGGCAGCTTGTAGGAGGCGCCCAGGCGCGGCTTGGGATCGGCCGCCTTGAGGAACTGCGCCAGTTCGACGACGTGCGTCACGGTGCCGCCGTCGGTGCCGCCGGAGAGCAGCATCATGTCCGGGCGCAGCTGGCGGATGCGCTCTATCTTCTCGTGGTCGGCGCGGCCGTCGTTGGAGGCCAGCACGTCCATTACTATGGCGCCGGCGCCCAGAGCGCAGCGCTGGGCCGATTCGCCGGTCATGGCCTTGACGGCCCCGGCCACCATCATCTGCAGGCCGCCGCCGGCGGAGGAGGTGGAGACGTAGACGTCCACGCCGGTGTTCCCGTCGGCGGGGGTGATTATCCTCTCGCCGTCGAGTATCTTGCGGCCGGAGAGCTCCTCGACCTCGGTTATAGCGTTGAGCACGCCCTTGGTGACGTCCTCGAAAGGGGCCTCTACGGTGGTGGGGGCCTCTCCGCGGAAGGTCTGGCGGTAGGTGTCGCCCTTCTTCTCGATGAGGATGGCCTTGGTCGTGGTGCTGCCGCAGTCGGTGGCGATGATTATCCGGGGTTCTTTATTTTCCATTTTTCTCTCCGTTCTTCTCTCCGGCCGGGGGGTCTTCCGGCTCGAGCCTCTCGATTAGGTAGGAAACCGCGTTGGGGTTCTCCAGCATGGCGACTATCTTCTGCGCTTCCTCTTTCTTGAAGAGGATGGTGATGAAGGGCATCAGGAAGACCAGCGCCTGCGAACTTATATTGTGGACGGGGCGGCTGCTCTCCACGGCCAGCGCCGCTACCTGGCCCAGGGACCGCTCCCTGATCTTGGCGGCGATCTTTTCAAGCAGGGCCTTTTCCTCTTCCGTAACGGGCTTAGCGGAAGGCAGGCTGAAAGCGTTTTTCCAGAAAGGGTCCGTCACAAACCTCCGCACCTCCGGCGCGTCATAATATTAGAAAATAACATCCGATGCCGCAACCCCCGTGGAAGCGGCCGGGCCGGGGCGGCAGGGCGGGAGGTGTAACCGGCCGCAGGCTTGAAAATCCGGGAGTCGTCAGCTATACTTTTACAAGGCGGGCGGAAGGGGTCATCCTTTTCAACTCAAAGGCCGGAGGGCTATTTTATGAAAGGCAGGAACGAGGCGGTCAACTGGAAGATGGTGCTGATACCCGTGGCCGTGCTTAGCGTGGCTTTCGCGGCCGGGACAAAGTTCTTCTTCGGCGACGGGCAGCAGCCGGCGGCCCCGGCGACCGCGGCCATAGACTTCGGCACGGGCGGCGCCGCCGAACCGGAAGAGCTGGCGTCCAGGAAAATATCGGTCTCGCCCGGAAGCCAGGGGTCCTCCCTGGACATGTTCCAGGAGGTCAACAAGGACTACTCCGCGGACTCCGCGAAAAGGCCCGCGGCGGCTTCCGGGAAACTGGCCCGGGCCTCTTCCGCCTCTCCTTCGGCCGCGGCCGGGGGCGTGGACGCTTATGACCAGTACGCCAGGGCGCAGATGGGGGACCTGGAAGCTCCCGCCGCGCCGCAACTGCCTAACGGGCCGGCTCCGTGGATGAAGGGCGCTCCCGGCACGGGCTCCCCCGGGGACCCCGCTCTGTCGCTTAAGACCGCGGTTGGTTCCTCGGGCCCGGAGAGCAGGAAATCGCTCGCCTCCTCGCGCAATTTCGGCAGGTCCGCTTTCTCCTCCGGAAGCGGGCAGGCGATCGGCAGGGACAAGCTTGGCTCGGCCAGGAACGCGGACTTCGCCCAGGGGTCGAACGCCGGCTTTTCAGCGAACACGGTAGAGAACTCCCGGACCGGCTCTCCCGGTTTCGGAGAGGAGGGTAGCGGCGGAGGCCTTTCGTCGGGAGGGGGAGGTTCTTCCGCAGGCGGCGGCTCGTCCTCGGCCGGCGATTCCGCGGGCGGCTCCATGGGCGGGCCCCTGACGACGCAGCAGAAGGAAAAACCTTTCCCCTTTCTCGCGGTATGGCCTAACCAGGTGCATTTCGGCACGATAAAGAGGTACGAGACGTCCTACAGGGTCGTCTCCGTAATGAACACGGGCGGCGCGGGCCTCCGGATAAAAAAGGTCTCCAACCTGGACCCCGACGCCCCTTTCGGTCTTTCCAACAACACCTGCGACAACAAGAACCTCGGGCCCGGGGAAAGCTGCTCTTTCCGCGTAAAATTCAGCCCCGTGGGGATAAAGGACTACACCTCTGGTTTCGAGATAGAGACCGACAACAACGACCTGAACTCCTACTACACCGGACTCATCGAGGTGAAGGGAGTTTCCGTCTATAACTACTGGGCGTACCTGCTCAGGTACAACCGGCTCAGCGGCACGCTCGGAAAGGCCAGCTTCGGCCAGATGGGAGCGGGGGCTTCCAGCACGCAGAACATCTACGTTATCAACACCTCGGACACGGAATGGCGCGACATAAAACTGGACAAGAGCGGGCTGCCGGCCGCCTACTCCGTCACCTCAGAGAACTGCACCGGCAAGACCTTCGGCGCCTGGGGTTACTGCCACATCACGGTAAAGTTCTCTCCCGACGACGACAACGTGCGCAGCCTCAACCGCAAGTACGGTAAATACAACACCGTCAACATAAACACAAAGGCCGCCGGGCTCAACGCCAGCCCGCGCTACCCCGAGGTCATCGAGAGCCTGAACTTCTCCGTGCCCAAGGGAGTCATAAAGCTGAAGGGCAGGGGCGGGATATTCAACAGGCAGTTCTACGACAGGGCCACCGTCGCCGTGGAGGGAGAGGCCTGCTCCAAGTTCCCGGTCAAAGGCGTTTTGAAATCCGGAAGGTACTGGTACTTCAGGTAGGAGCCGGGGGCTACCCCGCAGGAAAGCCCGTCCGCGGACCGGACGGGCTTTTTTATTCGGCGAGAAAAGAAAGGCGGGACCCGGGCTCCGCGCCGCAGGCCCCGGCGGCGCCGGAGGAGATCTCCAGCACATAGGCCGCGAAACCGGAAACCCTGGCCACCTCCGCGTCGGTCGCGCCCGGCCGGGA
>DNQL01000177.1 GCA_003500765.1 Elusimicrobiota bacterium
TCACGCTGCTCGCCCTTCTCGCCCTTGCCGCCCTCGGCGCCGGCCTGCTCGGTCTCGCCGAGAGTGTTGAGGACCTCCTCGCGCACGGCGTCCAGCTTGAGCTCCAGGTTCTGCAGCACGCGGGCGGCCACGCCCTCCTCCTCGCGGATGAGGCCGAGCAGGATATGCTCGGTGCCGATATAGGTGTGCTTCATGTCCGAGGCCTCGGAGACGGCGAACTCCAGGACCTTCTTGGCGCGCGGCGTGAACGGTATCTCGCCGAGCAGCATCATGTTGTCGCCGATGCCCACGATCTTCTCTATCTCGGCGCGCACCTTGCGCAGGTCGACGCCGATATTGGAGAGCACCTGTGCCGCGACGCCCTCGCCGAGGGCGATGAGGCCGAGCAGGATATGCTCGGTGCCGACATAATCGTGATTGAGGCGCTTGGCCTCCTCCTGGGCGATGAGTATGACCCTCTGTGCGCGTTCAGTGAACCTGGTTCCCATGTGCGGTCTCCTTCCGTCGGATGAAAAAGCGAAATCCGTAGAAACCCGGCCTCCCCGCTAACAGGGGGCCGGGATTGAATCTATATGAATATTATGACACAACGGGGGCGGGGTTTTCAATTTCGCCCCGCCGGGGCCCGTCGGAGGGGTCAGGGCCTGCGGACGGTGATGTGGAAGCCGGAGACCTTCTCCACCACCAGTTCCTCTCCCGCCTCGGCGGAGCCGGAGACCAGTTCGGCGTCCCAGATCTCTCCCTCCACCAGGACCTTGCCCTTGGGGGACAGCGCCGTTTTGGCCAGCGCCCGCTTCCCCTCCAGGCTCTCTATACCCGTGACCACTTTGCGCATCTGGGCCTTTATCACTATCCAGGCGAGCAGGGCGGTGACCGCCACTACGCCTATGACGTTGGCAAGTGTGGTTTCCATGGATATCGACAGACCTCCCAGCGACGGCTGTTTGAAAAGCATCAGCGAACCCAGCGTCATGGAGATGACGCCGCCGACGGTGAGCAGCCCGTAGCTCATCACCTTGATCTCGGCTATGAAGAAGACGAAGGCCAGCAGGATCAGCCCCACGCCGGCGAAGCTGGCCGACAGGGTCTGGAAGGAATAGAAGGCCAGCAGCATGGAAATGCCGCCGACGACGCCGGGCAGTATGAGGCCCGGGTTATAGAGCTCGATGAACAGGCCGGCCGCGCCCAGGCTCATCAGTATCATCGCGATATTGGGGTCGGTGACGGCCGCCAGCAGCTTCTGCCGGCGCGTCTGCTCGAAGCGGCTCACGGCGGGCTTCTTAACTGAGAGCCGGCCGAAATCGCCCGCCTTGAAGCCGTCGGCCTTTTCAAAAAGCTCGTCGAGGTCCCTGGCCATGAAGTCGGCCACGCCGGCTTTCACGGCCTCCTCGGCGGAGATGGAATCGCTCTTCTTCACGGCGTCCACCGACCACTTCACGTTGCGGCCGGTCTTCTGCGTGATGGACTTTATGTAGGCGGAGGCGTCGTTGAGGACCTTGTCCTCCATCGGCGTGCTCTTCTTCTTTTTTCCGTCCTTGTCCTGCATGTCCGTCGGCGAAGGAACGGAGCCCAGCATCACGGGATGGGCGGCGCCGATATTGGTGCCGGGCGCCATCGCCACCAGGGGCGAGGCCATGGCGATGAAGACGCCGGCCGAGGCGGCGCGCGCGCCCTGCGGCGAGACGTATACGGCGACGGGCTTTTTGGACGCCATCATCTCCTTTATTATCTCGCGCATCGAGGCGTCCAGGCCGCCGGGAGTGTCGAGGGCGATGACCAGCATGTCCGCTCCGCCCTCGCCGTTAAGGCGCCGCACGGCGTCAGACAGGAACTCCGCCGAGACCGGGGTGATCGGCCCGGAATAGGGGGCCACGGTCACGCTGCGCACCTCGTAGGTCTTCACGTACGGTACCGGGACACCATGCCGCATGGTGCCCCCCGCCGATGCCGCGGACGGCAGCGAGGCGGCCAGTATCAGTACGGCTGCGATATTCATCTTCATGGATTCTCCCCGTTGGCGGGCCGGGCCCGCGCTTTTATTACAGGACAATTATACATCTTGGGAGGCGCCGGGGTGACAGGCCCGGGCGGGATTTTGTAACATTCTTGCGCGGCGAACGATCGCATCGCGACAATAAGGGGTATCAATATGAAAAAATCGACCAAAGCAATCAGCACGGGCGTGGGGATAGCGGCCCTGGCCGCCCTTGGCGCCTATTTCCTCACCGGCAAGCGCGGCGAGAAGAACCGCAAGCTCATAGCCGGCTGGACCCTCAAGATGAAGGGAGAGGTCCTCGAAAAGGCCGAGAAGCTCAAGGAGCTCAACAAGGAAGCCTACGAGAAGATCGTCGACGACGTGAGCCGCCGCTACGAGCGGGTCGGCCGCGCCAGCGCTTCCGAGCTCCGCCACATGAAGGGCGAGCTGAAGGACGCCTGGAAGCATATCAGCAAGCAGGCCCTTAAGTAACCGGCCCGCGCGTAAAAGAGGACGGCCGGGGCAGCCCGGCCGTCCTCTTTCTTTTCTCCCGCGCGCTTCTCAGCCCGGATAGATCAGTTTTTCCGTATCAAAACCCAGCTCCGCGGCCCGCGCCCTGAGCCGCTCCAGCGTCGCGGGCTCCAGCTCCGGGGTCCTGGCGAGTATCCACAGGTAGGACCTGTCCGGCCCGCAGACCAGCGACCAGGAGTAGCCCTCCCGGTCGAGCTCTATGATATTGTAGCCGCCGTAGAAAGGCCGGAAGAAAGAAACTTTCAGGCTGCCGACGGACCTGTCGCCGTTGAAATAAGCGCGGCCCTCCGCCTGTTTCCACTCGCCCTTCGCGGCGTCGTAGCCGCGGTTGAGGACGCGCACGCCGCCGTCCTCGCGCATCGAATATTCGGCCGTCACTTGCGACAACCCCCGCTCGAAGCGGTGGTCCAGCCGCGCTATCTCATGCCACTTGCCGAGGTAGCGGTCCAGCTCGAAGCCGGACACCGGCTCTACGCCGTCCGGGACCCCGGTGGAGCACCCGCAAAGGCCCAGCGCCAGCGCGGCCAGGAACTTTTTCATATTCCCATGCGGGCCAGTATCATGCAGATCTCGTTGACCACGCCGGTCAGCGTCGGGTGAGTGGCCTCGAAACCTTTCACGGCCTGCTCCACGCCCTCTATGGAAAGTTCCTTCAGCCGCGCGCTTGCCTCGTCGCGCGTGGCCTCGTGGGCCGCGGCCTCGGTGAAGCGGCCCAGGCTGCGCGCCTCCTCTATGCGCTCCGGCGGCAGCGCCGCCAGCTCGGACTTGAGCTTGTTGAGCAGCGCCACCAGCTCGGTCTTGTCCTTCGACTTGCCCGCCTCTATCCTGGCTATCGCC
>DNQL01000294.1 GCA_003500765.1 Elusimicrobiota bacterium
CGGCCGGATCGTCCACCCCCAGCTCCCGCCGGGCGAGGTGGGCGGAAACCCAGGCATGCAGCAGCTGCGGCGCGCGGCGCACGGTCTCCTCCAGGAACGGCACCGCGAGTCCGGCGGAGCGGCAGACCCGCTCCAGTTTCCCGGGGTCCAGTTCCTTGGCGTAATCGTGGACCAGGGCCGCGACCGCCGCGGAGCGGATATCGGCACCGCGGGCCGCGGCTATATCACATGCCAGCCGGACGCAGGCCAGCGTATGCTCGGCCCGCTTCGGGCCGAGGCGGGAGAGGACCCTCTCCCTCAGGCTGCCCAGGTAAAGTCCGCGTTCCTTTATTATGCGGGCGGCGGCCGGCGGGACCGCCGCGGGCATATCCCCTCGGTAAAGCTCCGCGCGCAGGAAGGTGGAAGACACCTTCGGAAAGATCCCTTTCAGGAAGACGGGGGAGGCCCCGCCGACGGACGCGGCCGGGAACCCGACGCGCCTGCCTACGAGAAGGCGCGCGGAGGCGAGTATCCTCTCCGGGCGCCGCCACCCGGCGAACCCGGGCAGGCAATCGGAACCCATCAGGAAATATATCCCGGCCCCGGGATACTTTCCCCGGAAATATTCCAGCGCCTGCCAGGTATAGGTCGTCCTGCCGCGGCGCTTCTCGAAAAGGCTTATCTCCGCCGGCACGCGGGCGGCCAGGGCGGCGGCGCGCAGCATGTCGGCCCTGTCGGAGAAATCTTCGGACGGCTCTTCCTTCAGGGGGGAACGGAACGCGGGCAGCAGCAGCGTCCTGTGGGGCCGCAGCTGGCGCGCGGCTGCGGCCAGGAGCATGAGGTGTCCCGAGTGGGGAGGGTCGAAAGTGCCGCCGTACACGACGACGGTCTTTTTCCGTGGGCGCTTCACAAGTGCTATAATATAATTTACCGGGCCTCCGGTGAAAATATGGCCGACAAAAGAGACAACGCACTAATCCTCCTGGTGGACGCCCCCGTGCCCGAGAAGACCGGGCACGAGCTCAAGAAGGTGTTCGGGCCCGAACGCGCCGTCCACATCAACCTCGACCTGATGCACGAGTCCTACAGGTCCGCCAAATCCTACGGCGGGGCCATACTGATACTTTCCTACGAGAAATCGCCCAAGCATCCGGACCTCACCTGGCTGGACCCGGAAGATCCCGGCTTCCTGGAAGCGAAAGGAAGAAGCTACGACGACCGGGTCCGCGCCGCTTTCACCCTGGCTTTCTTCACCGGAGCAAAAAAAGCGGTGATGATAAACCATCTCTGCCCCGCGATAAAACAGGAATGGATAGACCAGGCCCTCTCCCGGACGGACGACAGGACCGTCGCACTGGGCACGACGCAGGACGGCTCTTTCCACATGATCGGACTGACCCAGGACAACCTGCGCGTGCTGGAAGACATCTCCTTCTCTTCCGGCAGGACCGCCGAGGACATAGCCGAAAGGGCGCGCCGCCTCAAGCTCTCCGCTCACTCGCTCCCGGACACCTACGTCGTCCGCGACGAGGAAACGCTCCGGAAATGGATAGACTCCAAAGAAACCTCCCCGTCGCTCTTCAAGGAGCCGGCCGACAAGGCGCCGGAAACTCCCCATAACGGCGAAAAGAAGCACGGCAGGGGGAAGCGCCATCACAACGGCGCGCCCGCCGACGCCGGCACGCAGGACAGCACTCTCTGACCCAAGTCCCGCCCCCGCTGGCGGCGGATCCCGAACCGGTCCCACCGGAGGAAAAATGAAGGAACATAAAAAGACCTGCGCGGAGATATTCCGCCTGGCCGGCCGCGTGCGCGCGGAGGTCATGATAAACTCGTCGGAGTCGGCGCTGACCCGCTTCGCCGACAATGTCATCTCACAGAACGTGGCCGAGAGATCGGAGTCCGTCTCCATACGGCTCATGGACAAGGGCCGGGTCTTCAAGACCTCTCTCAACCAGACCGACGGGGCCAGCCTGGCCTCCGCCGTCAGGCGGGCCCTGGCGGCGCTGAGGCTGCAGAAAAAAGATAAAAACCTCCTTAAACCTCCGGCTCCCCGTCCGGTCGCGACCGCCGCGCCCGGCCTTTATTCGCCAGCGACGGCCGCCCTGAAACCTTCTTTCCGCGCCGCGAAGATCGCCGGCCTGGCCCGGCTCTGCCGCGCCCGCGGAATGAAATGCTACGGCACACTCGAGAACGGCGTCTCCCTCCTCACCATGGCCAATAATTCCGGCGTCTTCGTCTCGCACGGCGAGACCCACGCCATATACAGCGTGACCGCGCGCAAAGGGGAGGGCTACGGCTGGGCGGAACAGTACTCGCCGGACGCCTCTAAAATAGACTACGCCGCCGTAGGCGCCCGCGCCATGGATAAGGCCGCGGCTTCGGCGCGGCCCTCGGCCGTCCCGCCGGGAAAATATACCGTGATACTGGAGCCGGCCGCGGTCGCCGACATGCTTTTTTTCCTGGGCTACAGCGGCCTGGGCGGCAGGGCCTGGCTGGACGGCCGCAGCTTCGCTTCCGGGGCCCTGGGCAAACGCCTCCTTCATCCCTCCATAACCATAACCGACGACGCGCTTGAGGGCCCCGCCGCCGGCGCAACTTTCGATTTCGAGGGCCTGCCCCGCAAAAAGGTGGTCCTCGTGGAGAAAGGCGTGGTCCGCGCCGTGGTGCACGACCGGCGCACCGCCGCGGAAGCGGGCGTTCACTCCACCGGGCACTCCCTGCCGCAGCCCAACTCCTACGGCCCGATGCCGCGCAACCTGGAGATGTCCCCCGGCGAGTCCTCGCTGGAGGAGATGATCCTCTCCACCGGGAAGGGGATACTCGTAACGGCCTTCCATTACACCAACCTGCTCCGCCCCAAGACGGTGGAGATGACGGGCATGACGCGCAACGGGACTTTCCTGGTGGAGAACGGCCGCGTAACAAAAGCGCTGAAGAACCTGCGTTTCACCCAGAGCGTGACGGAGGCCTTCAGCAACGTGGAAGCCCTCTCGAAGGAGAGGGAGACGAGCGGCAGCTGGGGCAAAATGTGCGTCCCGTCCATGAAGATACGGGATTTCAACTTTTCATCCGCTACGGAATTCTGAGGAGCACCCCATGTTCGGACTCTGTGAAGAAGCGATAGACGTTCTTTCCTCCCGCCGGGCGGATTTCGGCGACATACGCATAGTCCGCACCCGCGGCCAGTCGCTGGCCGTGCGCAACGGCGAGACGGGGGCGGTGGACGACTCGGAAACCCTCGGTTTCGGCGTGCGGGTCCTGCTGGGAGGGGCCTGGGGTTTCGCCTCGAGCGGCCTGCTGACACGCGCCGAGGTCAGGCGCGTGGCCCTGCTGGCCGTGGAGATAGCCCGGGCCAGTTCCATGCTGATGGAGAGGAAGGTCCGGCTGGCGCCCGAGCCCTCCTACCGGGATTTCTGGCAGACCCCTTTCATAAAGGACCCCTTCGCCGTGCCGGTGGAGGAAAAATTCCGGACCCTGTTCGAAACGGACCGCCTCATGCGCCGCGACCGCAGGATAAAGTCGGCGATGGCGTCCATGCGCTTCGTCCGCGAACACCAGTGGCACGCCACCACGGAAGGCTCGCGCATAGAGCAGGTGCTGCTCTCCAGCGGAGCCGACTGCCGCGCGACCGCCGTGGACGGGGCGCAGGTACAGGAGCGCGGCTACCCGTGCTCGCACGGCGGCCAGACCCTGGCCATGGGCTATGAACTGATCGACCTGCTCGACCTGCCCGGCCACGCGGAGAAGGCCGCGGCCGAGGCCGTCGCCCTGCTCAAGGCGCCGGACTGCCCCTCCGGCGAGATGGACCTTATAACCTACGGCAACCAGATGGCCCTGCAGATACACGAATCGGTCGGCCACGCCAGCGAACTCGACCGCGTGCTGGGCTACGAGGAGTCCTTCGCGGGCTCGAGCTTCGCCACCACCGAGAAACTCGGCAAATTCCGCTACGGCTCCCCCATAGTTAACCTGGTCGCCGACGCGACACTGCCGGGCGGACTGGCCACGGCCGGCTACGACGACGACGCCGTCAAGGCCCAGCGCTGGCACATAGTCAGGGACGGCATACTCTCCGGCTACATGACCAACCGCGAGTTCGCGCCACGGATAGGACTGAAGCGCTCCCAGGGCTCCTGCCGCGCCGACGGTTTCGCCAACATACCGATAACCCGCATCTGCAACCTCAGCCTGATGCCCGGCTCCGCCGGCTCCCTCGAGGACCTGGTGCGCTCCACGAAGAAGGGCATAATAATGGAGAACAACAAATCCTGGAGCATAGACCAGCGGCGCCTCAACTTCCAGTTCGGCTGCGAGATCGGCTGGCTGGTCGAGAACGGGAAAATAAAGAAAATGGTGCGCAATCCCACCTACCAGGGGATCACCCCGGCTTTCTGGGGCTCCTGCGACGCCATCTGCGGCGCGGACGAATGGCGCCTCTGGGGAGTAGCCAACTGCGGCAAAGGCCAGCCGGGCCAGACCGCCGCCATGTGCCACGGCTCCAGCCCCGCCCGCTTTAAAAAGGTTAAAGTGGGGGTAAAGGCCGGATAAAAGCCCCTGAGCCGCTTTTCAGGGGCTTTAGCCCGGCCTTTAAAAACCGGCTGCCTGATTTTAGCGCCCTCATTGACACAATATATATATTTAAGGTAATATTATCCTTAGTAACTCCCTTTTTGCACAGGAAAAACCGGGCCCCTTTCTCTTTTTTAAAGTAAGCCTTGCTAAGTCAAGACCCGCGAGTTTAATTAACAAATAAAACGCTTATTTTACATAGGTTTTTTAGACAAAAAGACCCTATATTAACAGTTGTGGATAAGTTGTGGATAACTCAATAAACGGCAAAGAAATCTGGCAAAACGCCTGTGTCAAGATAGAGCAGGAAATAGGCAAGGACCCTTTCGACCTCTGGATGAGGCCGGTCACCCTGTTGGTCATAGAGGGGGAAACCGTAAAGTTGGAAGTGCCGGACCCGTTAATTTTCGAAACGATAAAAAAGCGCTACGAGGACGTTATAATCCGCGCCCTCTCGGAGCTCCTGGGGAAGGAATACAAGATAGACTATTCCCTCTCCCTGGCGCCCAGGGAGCCGCGGCCCGCGCCCCCGCCCGAGATCTCGGCCGCTCCGCCGGCCAAGCCGGAAATATCGGCCCATTCGAATTTTAACCCCCACTACACTTTCCATACCTTCATAGTGGGCCCGTCCAACCGCTGGGCCTACAACTCGGCCAAGGCCGTGGCCGAGAAACCCGGGCACCTTTCCAACCCCTTCTTCATCTACAGCCCTCCGGGCCTGGGCAAGACCCACCTGATGCACGCCATAGCCAACGAGATACTGCGCCTCAACCCGGCGGCAAAGGTGATCTACACCCCCAGCGAGAATTTCGTCAACGAGTACATCGACACCATACAGAACAAGAGCAACTCCGCCGAGATCTTCCGCAACAAGTACCGCAAGCTCGACTGCCTGCTGCTCGACGACATACAGTTCCTCATGGGCAAGGAGCGCAGCGAAGAGGAGTTCTTCTACACCTTCAACGCCCTCTTCGAGTCCAAGAAGCAGATAGTGGTGACCTCCGACCGGCCGCCCCGCGAGCTGTCGCTGGCCCAGCGCCTGGTCTCCCGCTTCCTCTCCGGCACCATCGCCGACATGAAGCAGCCCGACCTGGAGACCCGCATCGCCATCCTGCGCGAAAAGCGCGACCAGTACAAGTTCGACATCCCGGACGACGTGGTCAATTTCATAGGCGAGAACGTCAAGACCAGCATCAGGGAGCTCGACGGGTGCCTGCTGACGGTCGGCAACTACTGCGTCAACATGCGCCTGCAACCCACCATAGACGTGGTCCGCGAGATCATCAAGAACCACATGGGCATAAACCAGGACGACGGCGACAAGATCAGCATAGAGACCATCATAAGCGTGGTGGCCGAGAAGTACCAGCTCGACACCAAGGACCTGCGCGCCAAGGGGCGCCGCGACGCCGTGGTGCTGCCCAGGCAGGTGGCGATGTACCTGGCTTGCGAGCTGACCGAAATGTCCACCACCAACGTGGGGGACGCCTTCGGCAAGGACCACACCACGGTCATCTACGCGCGCAACAAGATCCAGAACATGGTGCACACCGACCCCTTCGTTAACGAGTTGGTGAACACCTTGATAACCAAGATAAAATCTGTCAGCAACAAGTGAAAGCTGTGGATAAAGGCGGCCTTTGTTAAGATTGTCAGTCCGTTTTGGCGGGATGTTAAAAAGTCCCCCCAATGATTTCAACAGTTTCAACAGAATTAACAGGCTATATATAGAGGGTGATGATGATGAAAATAAATAGTAACCGGGAGAACCTCATCAAGGGGATACAGACTATTCAGGCGGGAGTCTCGGCCAAGACCGGGACCCTTCCTATACTGCAGAACTTCCTGATGGAGACCGAGGGCCAGGGGCTCAAGGTGGTCTTTACCGACCTTGAGATGGCCATAAAGCACCACATCAACGTGGAAGTGAAGGGGGACGGCAGCATAACGGTCCCCATAAAGAAGTTCCTTGAGATAATACAGAACCTGGGACCCGACGCGGACGTCAACGTCAACGTGGACGACGGCAACAAGGTTTCCATCCTCTCCGGCAAGACCCGGTTCAAGATCAGCGGCGCGCCCAAGGCCGACTACCCGGTGATCCCGGACCTGGACGAGAGCAATTCCTTCACCGCCCCCGCCGCCCTTATAGCCGACATGGTTTCCCGGACGGTATTCTCGGCTTCCACCGAGGACGAGAGGCACTTCCTCAACGGCCTCCTCTGGAAGTACGAGAAAGGAATTTTTTCGGTGGTGGCCACGGACGGCCGCCGCCTGGCGGTGGCCACCAGCCAGGCCGTGAAGGCCAAGAAGGACTTCAAGGTCATCGTTCCTTCCAAGATACTGGGCGAGCTGGTCAAGTTCATAAAGTCGGCCGACCTGGGGGAAAAAGAGGAGCTGACCGTTGGGCTCTCCTCCAACCAGATAGGGTTCCGCATCGCCAAGACCGTGTTCGTCTCCCGGCTCATAGAGGGGAACTTTCCCGCCTACGAGCAGATCATCCCCAAGACCCGCGAGACCTCGGTCGAAATAGACACGGCGCGGCTGCTGGCGCTCACCAAGAGGGCCTCGCTCTGCTCCAACGAGCGCAGCGGCGCGGTAAAGTACACTTTTAAGAAAGGCGTGCTGGTGGTCAACTCCTCGTCCCAGACCATGGATTTCGAGGACGAGACCGACGTCGACTACAAGGGCAAGGACCTTCAGGTCAGCTTCAACCCCAAGTTCGTCATGGACGTGCTCCGGAACATCGGGGAAGCCAAGGCCCTCATGGAATTCAACGCCCCCTCCACCCCGGCGCTTATCAAGCCGGTCAAGGGCGAGGATTTCCTTTACATAGTCATGCCGCTCAGGGCCCAGTAAGGCGGACGGCGTGTTCCTGGTCAGGAAAAGCCAGAACTGGAGCCGGCTGGGCTATTCCGGCGGCGAGCGCCCTTTCCGCGGCTTCCCGCTGGACAGGCTCCCGCTCCTGTCCTCGATCTGGGACCGGGAGATAGGGCCGCTGGGAGGCCATTGCAAGCTGGAGGGAGTGGAGGGCGACCGGCTGGTAGTATCGGCCTCCTCCGCGGCGGCGGCAAACGAGCTGCGGCTCAGGGGCCGTTCGCTGGTGAGGGCCCTCAATAAATACTTTAACCGCGCCTGGCTCCGGGATATAAAAGTGACCGGCGAGCCCGGCAAATAGAAACGACAAGGAGCTCAGAATGTCTTCCAAGGAGACCGCAGCGATGACAAAGCCCAAATCGGCTAACTACGATTCGTCAAAGATACAGGTGATGGAGGGCCTCGAGGCGGTGCGCAAGCGCCCCGCCATGTACATCGGCTCTACCGGCGTGCAGGGCCTGCACCACCTGGTCTACGAAGTCGTCGATAACTCCATCGACGAGATCCTGGCCGGCGGCTGCGATAAAATAGAGGTCGTCATCAAGGACGACAATGTCTGCATGGTCTCCGACAACGGGCGCGGCATCCCCGTGGACCCGATGAAAGAGGTCAAGGACCCCAAGCTCAAGGGCAAGTCCGCCCTCGAGGTGGTGCTGACCGTGCTGCACGCCGGAGGGAAGTTCGACGCCGGCGCCTACAAGGTCTCCGGCGGCCTGCACGGCGTGGGCGTCAGCTGCGTTAACGCGCTCTCCGAGATGCTCGAAGTCACCGTTCACCGCGAGGGAAAGATCTGGAAGCAGGAATACCGGCGCGGCAAGCCGCAGTACGAGGTCAAGTCCGTCGGGACCACGGCCGACCACGGTACGACCGTGGTGTTCAAGCCCGACGTCGAGATATTCAAGGACGCGGTATTCTCCTTCGACGTTATTTCCAACCGCCTGCGCGAGCTGGCTTTCCTCAATCCCGGCGCCCGCATTACCATCATAGACGAGCGGGAGGAGGGAAAAAAGCACACCTTCTTCTTCGAGGGCGGCATCAAGCAGTTCGTCAAATTCCTCAACACCAACAAGCAGGTCATCAACGCCGACCCCATCTTCGTCTCCAAGTCCGAGGGCGACGTCATGCTGGACCTCGCCATACAGTACAACAGCGATTACTCGGAGACCATCTTCTCCTTCGTCAACAACATCAAGACGATCGAGGGGGGCACCCACGTGTCCGGCTTCCGCTCCTCGCTGACCCGCGTCATAAACGACTACATCAAGAAATACGACCTGCTCAAGGACAAGAACTTCAGCGTGACCGGCGACGACTGCCGCGAGGGCCTGACCGTGGTCATCTCGGTCAAGATCCCTCATCCCCAGTTCGAAGGCCAGACCAAGACCAAACTGGGCAACGGCGAGGTCGAAGGAATAGTCAAGACGCTGACCGGCGAGGCCCTGGGCGTCTTTTTCGAAGAGCACCCCTCGGTGGCCAAGGCCATCTGCCAGAAGGGCCTGGGCGCCGCCGAGGCGCGCGAGGCCGCCCG
>DNQL01000084.1 GCA_003500765.1 Elusimicrobiota bacterium
TTCTTCGCCTATCTTGGAGCGCAGCAGCGTGGCCGAGAGGGGGTCGAATTCGAAGAGGTAGGGCAGGCGGCCGGTGCGCAGGCCGGCGCGGGCGGCGGCCTTCTCCATGGGGGAGCCTTTGCGGCAGAGTATGAGGTTGTCGGCGCCCAGGCGGCCGAGCTCTTTGGCCAGCATTAGGGTCTGGCGCTGGCCGCCGCGCATGGTGCGGCCGTCGTCGAGGTGTATTACGGTGATGGGGCTGGGCATAGGACGGCCTATATTTTACCAATTTGACGTCAGCGCCGCGCGGATTTGTCTTTTCCCGGCTTTTTTTTATAGAATATCCATGTTGCGGGCGTGTAGCTCAGTTGGGAGAGCGCCTCGATGGCATCGAGGAGGTCGCAGGTTCGATCCCTGTCACGTCCACCAAGATTTTAAAAGCCGCCTCCGGGCGGCTTTTTTAATTGTGGACGGAAACGGGCATGCCCCGACTTAATCTGAATCAATGACGGGGGCGGGGGTATTTTTGTAGAATTAACATCGTTACGACCGCTACAAAGCCACGGAGGCATGCGCCAAATGAAGATCCGCTCCTTTAACGTCATTCCCAACCTTCCCGAGAACCTCAAGGCCCTCGACGAACTTTCGACCAATATGTGGTTCACCTGGAACTGGGACGCCATCATGATGTTCGTGGGCATGAACGAGGAGCTCTGGCACCGCTCGCACCGCAATCCCAAGTGGATACTGGGCACGATGCCGCCCGAGCGGCTGGACCAGCTCTCCAAGGACCCCGATTTCCTCTCCCGCCTGGGCGACATAAAGAAACGCTTCGAGGATTACATCGCCTACAAGGACACCTGGTTCAATAAGAACCGCGCCGACAGCGAGGCCGACATGTCGGTGGCCTATTTCTCGATGGAGTACGGCATAGGCGAGGGCCTGCCGATCTACTCCGGCGGCCTGGGCATGCTTTCCGGCGACCACATGAAGTCGTCGTCCGACCTGGGGATGCCCGTGGTCGGCGTGGGCCTGCTCTACCGCAAGGGCTACGTGCAGCAGGTGCTCAACCGCGACAACTGGCAGGTGGAGCGCTACCCCGAGAACGACTGGTATAACATGCCGGTGCAGATAGTCAACGACGCCAACGGCAGCCCGCTGCGCGTGGAGGTCCCGCTGGACGGCGAGACCATCAAGGTGGGCGTCTGGCGCGTGCCCGTCGGGCGCACCTCGCTTTACCTGCTCGACACCAACCTGCCCGAGAATTCGCCCAAGGTCCGCACGATAACCGAGCAGCTCTACGGCGGCGACCGCGCCAACCGCATCAGCCAGGAGATAGTGCTGGGCATAGGCGGCGCCCGCGCGCTGGAGGCGATGGGCCTCAAGCCCACCGTCTTCCACGTCAACGAGGGCCACTCGGCCTTCCTGCTGCTGGAGCGCATCCGCCAGCTGATGGTGTCCCGCGGCCTGTCGTTCAAGGAGGCCCGCGAGGCGGTGTGGGCCTCTTCGGTCTTCACCACCCACACCCCGGTCATGGCCGGCAACGAGTATTTCGATTTCGAGCTGGTGCGCAAGTACCTGGAGCCCTACTCCAAGGAGCTGGGCATCACCTTCGCCGAGCTGCTGGAGCTGGGCAAGGAAGAGCCGTCGTCGCTGGGCTTCTGCATGACCATCCTGGCCATGAAGCTCTGCGCCCACCTCAACGCCGTCAGCCATCTGCACGGCGAGGTCACGCGCGACATGTGGGGGAAGGTCTGGCCCGGCCTGCCCAAGTACGAGATACCGATATGCGGCATCACCAACGGCGTGCACACCTGCTCGTGGATAAGCCACGAGCATCAGAACCTCTATAAGAAGAGCCTAATCCCGGCGGGGGAGAACGGCCTGCCGGACAGCTGCGACTGGCGGAAGCTGGGCGAGATAGACGACAAGGATTTCTGGGAGACGCACCTGGTGCGCAAGCGCAAGCTGGTGGCGCTGGTGCGCGACCGCCTGCGCCGGCAGCATCAGCGGCTGGGCGCCGACCACACGGTGCTCGACGAGGTCAAGGGCGTGCTCAACCCCGAGTACCTGACCATCGGCTTCGCGCGGCGCTTCGCCACCTACAAGCGGGCGACGCTGTTCATGCGCAACCTGGAGCGGCTGGCCGAGATAGTCAACAACGAGAAGATGCCGGTGCAGTTCGTGGTGGCCGGCAAGGCGCACCAGGCCGACACGCACGGCAAGGAGTACATCAAGGCCGTGGCCCGGATGAGCCTGGACCCGCGGTTCAAGCACCGCATCATCTTCGTGGAAGACTACAATATGAACGTGGCGCGCTACATGGTGCAGGGCGTGGACGTCTGGCTCAACAACCCCATCCGCCCGCTGGAGGCCTCGGGCACCAGCGGCATGAAGGCCGCCATAAACGGCGTGCTCAACCTTTCCGTGCTCGACGGCTGGTGGGCCGAGGGCTACTCCGCCGACGTGGGCTGGTCCATCGGCGGCAAGGAGAACTACAACGACGAGGCCGAGCGCGATTACGTGGAGTCGGAGGCCATCTACAACCTGCTGCAGAAGGTGATAGCCCCGCTCTACTACTACCGCGGCACCGACGGCGTCCCGCACAACTGGGTCAAGATGATGAAGGCGTCCGTGCAGAAGCTGGCCCCGGTCTACAATACCAACCGGATGCTGCGCGAGTACTACGAGAAGTTCTACGTGCCGGCCCACCGCAGCTCGGTCCGCTTCCGCGAGGGCGACGCCCTGCTGGGCGTGGCCGGCTGGAGGAAGAAGGTGGAGCATAACTGGCCGCACGTGCGCGTGGTGCTGGACCAGTTCAAGCCCGAGATGGAGATCCATTCCGGCGCGGCCGTGCCGGTCAAGGCGATAGCCTGGCTGGGCGAGCTGACGCCGGAGGAAGTGGACGTGCAGCTGCACGTGGGCGTCGCCGACGGCGAGACCGCGTTCAAATGCGGAGAGACTTTCCCGATGACTTACGAGTCCCGCATGGGCGAGGCTTATGTCTTCACCGGGGAGGTCAGGTTCGGCCGCTCCGGCCGCCACGACCTGGCCGCCCGGGTGATACCGCGCCACGCCGACATACCGCACCCGTACATGCCGACGCTGGTCAAGTGGAACGAGGAATGACGAAATCCGGCGGTTTTTATATATAATGTTTTAGGCCCTTCGCGGGGCCGAAAGCAAGGACGTATAGCGATAAAAGAGAGGTAAGTAACAAATGAAAGGTAAAGTGAAGTGGTTCAACGATAAGAAAGGTTTCGGGTTCATCATACCCGAGGACGGGTCCAAAGATCTGTTTGTCCATCACACCTCCATTCAGGGCGACGGGTTCAAGACCCTCGCTGAGAACCAGGACGTGGAATTCGAGACCGAGAACAGCGACAAGGGGCCGAAGGCCGTGAAGGTCACCAAGCTCTGAGATTACTTCTCTAAGTCGTAAAAAAACCGGCCCCGCCTCGAGCGGGGCCGGTTCTTTTTTGGGGGGCCGGGGGTCAGCGGTAAGTTATCTCCCGGACCACCACGGCGGGCGCTTCGCCGGGGGCCGGCAGCCGCTTGCCCCGGAAGTTGACGAACTTGGTCCGGCTTTCGCGCACCCAGTTGCCCTTCTTGTCGGCCTTCACGCTGTATTCGTACTCATAGTCGGGGTTCTGGGCGCCGCCGGTGTAGCGCGCCTCCGAGGCCCGGCAGCCTTTCTGGTCGTAGGAGGTCTCGTTGCGCCAGCGCTCCTGCTCGCCGTCGTCGAAGGCGGTCTCCGTTATCCTGCGGAGCCGGCCGGTCTCGCGGTAAGCTTTGACGGTGCGGGAGACCATCTGGTCCCTGTCGTTGAAGACGGAGACCGTTTCCGTCCCGGCCGCCTTGTTGAAGGTGTGCACGGTCCTGGAGACGGGCAGGTCGTCGAAGTTGTAGGCCGTCTCCTCCGCTAGGCGCCCGTCCTTGGCGTACTTGCGCTCGACGCGCGAGTCGAAGGCGCCGGTCATGTCGAAACGCCATTCCTCGGCGGGGCGGCCCTTCTTGTCGGGGAAGGTGAAGGTGCGGCTTATCAGGCGGTCGGACAGCGGCCGGGAGGGGGAGGTGCCGTCGTGCTCGAAGCGGGCGGTGAAGTTCTTTTTGGCCTTGCCGGAGCAGAAGCGCTCCAGCGCGCTGCCGTCGGTCTCGGCGAAGGAAGTGTCGGGTGACGGGCCTTTCCTGAGCGCGGCGCAGAAGGCGGCGGCTTCGGGGGCTTCCAGCCAGGTGGTCACCTTCTTGAGCGAGAGCTGCTTGCCGGAATACTGCGTCTCCTCGACCGGGCGGCCGTTGTCGTCGTAGATGTTTACGTAGGACATGGAGGGCGGCCCGTCGGTCCAGGCCTCGCCGCGCTTGAGCTGGCGGGGATAGGTGACCTTGACCACCGCGACCTTGCCCGAGATGTCCTCGAAGCCGCGGTGGGCCTCCTGGGCGGCGGCCGGCGCGGCCAGGCACAGGCATAAAAGTATCAGTGGGGTTTTCATATTCCGGGGACAGTATATCTATTTTCGCCCCGCGTAATATACTACGGGCCGGGGAATGTAGCGATTTTTTTAAAATGTCA
>DNQL01000270.1 GCA_003500765.1 Elusimicrobiota bacterium
GGCCGTCTCCATGGAGACCGGCCGGCCGGAAGCCAGCGCCCCGGCGACCGCCGCGTCGAAGCCCGTGCCGCCGAAGAGATCTGCCACCTTGCTCCCGACCGCCTTATCCGGGGCCACGCCGGTCAGCCTGCCGGCGGCGGAGTTCATAGCCTTTATGGTCCCGTCGGGGCCGGTCAGGACCAGGCCCTCCGACATGTTCTCGAAAACGGCTTCCAGTTCCCCGGTACGCGCGGCGAGTTCTCCCATGCGCCGGGAAAGCTCTTCCGCCATGGAGTTGAGCGTCTGGGCCAGTTTCTTCAGTTCGCCGTAGCCGGCCACGCGCGCGCGGTGGTCCAGGTCCCCGGCGGCGAAGCGCTTGGAGGCGGCGATTATCTCGCCGAAGGGAGCGGAGAGAACCTGTATGAGCCAGAGCCCGAGCAGGACGGCCAGGGCGGCCGCTATGGCGGACGCCGTCAGCACGCTCTTCCTTATGGAGGACAACTGCTCCTCCACCCCGGAAAACGGGACCGAGAGGCGTATGACGCCGGCCTGCCGCCCGTTCACCCTGGCGGGGCGCGCGAAATAGAACATCCCTTTGTCCAGCGTGGAAGAATAGCGGCTGGAGTTTTCCGGAGAACCGGCCAGGGCCGCGGCGATCTCCGGCCTGCCGGCGTGGTTGTCCATGCCGGCGGGGTTCCCGCCGGGCATCCCGGAATCGGCCAGCACGGCGCCGTCCATGGCGATGAAAGTGACGCGGTGGCCGAGCCTGGACCCCAGGTCCAGGGCCAGGCGGCGCAACCCGGGGGCGGGACGGCCGGCGAAGCCCGCGAAGGCGAGGCGCTCCTCTATCAGCAGGGACTCCGACGCCAGCGAGGCGCGGAGATTGTCCATGGCCGTCTCCTGCAGCCTTCCCGCGGCCAGCCAGGCCGCCAGCCCCAGCGAGAAAAGCACCAGCGCGAGGCAGGAGGCGACGAGGCGGAACTTGAAGGTCTTGAACATCGGGTCGCGGCTACTCGAAGCGGTAGCCGAAATTCTTAACGGTTATGATCCGGGCGCCCTCGCCTTTGAGCTTGCGGCGCAGCGTGCCGACATGAACGTCGACCGTGCGCGTCTCTATATCCAGCGCCGAGTCCATCCCCCAGGCCCTTTCCAGCAGTTCTTCGCGCGAGAGCACCTTCCCCCCCGCGGAGACCAGGGCGCGCAGCAGGATGAACTCCTTGGCCGTGAGTTCGACGGGCTTTCCTTTTACCGTCACGAGGACCTTGTCGAAGTCTATTTCTAGCGCCCCGTCCTTGAAGCGCGACTGCCCCGCCGCCTTCGCCGAGGAGCGGCGCAGGACGGCCTTGATCCTGGCGAGCAGTTCCTTGATAGCGAACGGCTTGGTGACGTAGTCGTCGGCGCCCAGTTCCAGACCGACTATCTTGTCGGTCTCCTCGGACCTGGCCGTCAGCATTATCACGGGGACGGCGGCGGTCTTCTGATCGGCGCGCAGGCGCCTGAGCACCTCGGTGCCGTCCAGGCCGGGGAGCATGATATCCAGCAGGACCAGGTCGGGGCGTTCCCTGCCGGCGGTCATGGCCGCGCGCCCGCCGTCGCCCTCCACAACCGCGGCGTACCCCTCCTTGCGGAGGTTGTACTCCAGCATGCGCGAGATATCGCGCTCGTCCTCCACTATGAGTATCTTCTTGGCCATCTCCCAATATGATACAAACGCGTTTTCAGGATGGCAAGACGGCGGACACCGGCGCGGGCCCGGGGTCGGAAGCGGACGAGAGCTGCTGCGGCTCCGCGGCGAATTCCGCCTCGTTCCAGGGCTCCGTCCAGGCCAGCGGGCCCAGGAAGAAGGCCAGGGCCGCGGCTGAAGTTTTGAGCATGCAAGAGTCGTTCATTTCTGCCTCCGTTGGGTCATTTTCGTCCCCTATATCCTAGCGCGGCGGTGAAAAGCCCCGGCGAAGGCCGTGTAAAATCCGGGCAAAATACGGAGCCCCTCGGGGGCCCGGCGCCTATTTTTGTAGAATTATGGCCATGATGACGCCTCGCAAGGACCTCCCCGAACACGACCTCGCTTTCAGGGGCTTCGAACAGCTGATGCCCCGCAGGATAAAGAACATCCTGATGGTGGCCTCTCTTTACGATTCTTTCCTGATAGCCGACGACGAGCGCCTGACCGAGGCGCTGTTCAGCGAGCTGGCCGAGGCCCCGCGCATCACGCGCGTCTCGACCGCCGAGGAGGCCGCGCTGAGGCTGGCGACCGGCGACTACGACCTGGTCATCGCGATGGTGCAGCTGGGCGACACCGACATGCGCGAGTTCGCCGCGGGCATACGCGAGCAGCGCCCCGGCCTGCCGATAGTCCTGCTCTCGTTCAACATGCAGGACGTGCTCAATATCTCGCCGGATACGCGCGCGCTGGTGGACGGCGTGTTCCTCTGGCACGGCGACACGGCCATCTTCTCGGCCATCATAAACCTGATGGAGGACGCCGTAAACTTCGAGAGCGATTCGAAGGCCGGGGTGCAGGCGGTGCTGCTGGTGGAGGACAATGTCCGCTTTTATTCCTCCTACCTGCCCGTCATCTATTCCGAGCTGATGAAGCAGACGCAGATCGTGATGGCCGACGAGCTCAACCCGTCCAAGAAGATGCTGCGGCTCAAGGCGCGGCCCAAGGTGCTGCTGGCCGACAATTTCGACGAGGCGTGGAAGATATACTCCAGGTACAAGACCAACCTGCTGGGCGTCATCAGCGACATAGAGTACCCGGTCGGGGAGAAGTGCGACCCGGAGGCGGGCCTGAACCTGGCGCGCCGCATCAAGGAGGAGAGCCCGGACATGCCGGTGCTGCTGCAGTCGTCCAACTCGGCGATGTCGCGCGCGGCCGGCGAGCTGGGGGCGTCCTTCCTCCACAAATCCTCCAAGGACCTCGGGCGCCAGCTGCGCGGGTTCATCCTGCGCTACTTCGGCTTCGGCGAGTTCATCTTCTCCGATCCGCAGGGCAACGAGCTGGCCCGCGCGGCCGACCTGCAGGGAATGATAAAGCTGCTCAAGGCCGTTCCGCTGGACTCCATCTACTATCACGCGGAGCGGAATCACTTCTCCAAGTGGCTGTTCGCCCGCACCGAGTTCGAGATCGCCTACCATATACGGCCCAAGAGGATATCGGAGTTCCGCGACCGAGAGGAACTGCGCAAGTACCTCATAGAGACGCTCTACCAGTTCGTCCACCGCACGCAGCTGGGCACGGTGCTCAAATTCGACCGCAGGCTCTTCGACGACTCCACCCCCTTCGTGAAGATAGGCTCGGGCTCGATAGGCGGCAAGGCGCGCGGCCTGGCCTTCGTGGACTTTCTGCTCAGCCGCGAGGATTTCAGGGAGAAGTTCCCCGGCGTGGACGTGAAGACGCCCAACACGATAGTGCTGGCCACCGATGTCTTCGACTTCTTCATGGAGCAGAACGGCCTGGACGCCCAGCTCAGTGACGGATATTCCAACGAGCGCGTAGCGCAGCTCTTTGAGGCCGCGAAACTGCCCGACTTCCTGATAGAGGACCTCAAAGCGATCGTCGCCGCCATAGACGGGCCCATAGCCGTGCGCTCGTCGTCGCTGCTGGAGGATTCCAAGACGCAGCCCTTCGCCGGCATCTACAAGACCTACATGCTGGCCAACAACCACCCGGACCCGGAGGTGCGGCTGGAGCAGCTGCGCCGGGCAATCAAGTACGTATACGCTTCCACCTTCTCGCGCGAGGCCCGCGCCTACCGCCGCTTCTCTCCCCACCTGCCGGACGAGGAGAAGATGGCCGTCATCATACAGAAGGTGGTGGGCCGGACCCACTCGGAGGGAGGGCGGCATTACCCGGATTTCGCCGGCGTGGTGCAGTCTTACAACTATTACCCCGTGCCGCCGCTGGAGGCCGAGGAGCCGATAGCCCACATCGCGCTGGGACTGGGCAAGACCATAGTGGAAGGGCACAACGCGCTGCGCTTCTCCCCCGCCCACCCGCGCAACCTCCACCAGTTCTCCACGATAAAAGACTTCCTGGGCAACTCGCAGAAGAAGTTCGCCGCGCTGGACCTCAAAAAAGCCGGCTCCTCTTTCACCTACGAGAAGGAACCGGACCTGTCCGTTTTCGGCCTGGACGCCGCGGCCTCCGACGGCACGCTGGAGCTGGTGGGCTCCACCTATTCGCGCGAGAACGACGCGGTGGTGGACAGCCTGTCCGCCGACGGGCCCAAGCTGGTCACTTTCGCACCGGTCTTAAAGAGCGAGGTCATGCCCCTCTCCGCCCTGCTGGCGGAACTTTCGGACCTGGGAAGCGAAGCGATGGGCAGCAATATAGAGATGGAGTTCGCGGGGACCCGCGACCCGGAGACGGGCCGCGCGGATTTCTGCATACTGCAGATGAGGCCGATGGTCTCGCGCACGGCCTCGCGCCGGGTGGACCTCTCCGGCGTGGCGCCGGAGAAGGTCATCTGCAGCAGCGGGGCCGCGCTGGGCAACGGGGAGGTCAAGGGCGTGCGCGACATCGTTTATGTCAGGCCGGACGCCTTCTCTCCGGCGCGGACGCGAGATATAGCCGACCAGATAAGCGGCCTCAACCGCCTGCTGCAGGACGAGGGCAGGCCCTACCTGCTCATCGGCCCCGGCCGCTGGGGCTCCAGCGACCCGTTCCTGGGCGTGCCGGTCAGCTGGCACCAGATCTCCGGCTCACGTGTCATAGTGGAGGCCAGCTACGGCGATTTCTCGGTGGACCCTTCTTACGGGACCCACTTCTTCCACAACGTGACATCGCTGGGGTTGGGCTACCTGACGATAAATTCTTTCCGCAAGGACGGGGGGATAAACTGGGAGTGGCTGGAATCCCAGCCGCTGGCCTGCGAGACCGCTTTCGTGCGGCACCTGCGGCTGGAGAAGCCGCTGGACATCAGGATAGACGGCTACACGGGCAGGGGCCTGGCCGCGCTGCCCTGACCGCTAATCCGCAATATATTTTATTCCTTTCTCCGGATGCCTCATTAGCGGCAGTTCCCAGAGATCGAGGGACAGGACGTCCCTCATGAAGGCTTTCTTCCCCTCGCGCGACACGGCGTCCCAGTCGTCGGAAACCGGGTCCAGCGCGGCGTCGAGCAGCGCCCGGCGCAGGTCCTCGTCGAGGTTCTCCCGCAGGTCGTCGAGCAGCGGGCTGAGCGACAATTTCCAGACCCTGCGCCCCTCCTCCCTCTTTCCGTTACCGTCGCCCGCGGCGCCGTCCGCGGCCGGCGCGCCGCCGGAGATATCGGGCTTGCGCCGGCTGACCACCGCGCGCCAGGGATTGACGCTCACGCCGTAGAAACGCCAGCGGGTATTGTCGTAGATGTTCCAGCCGGAGAAAGGGTTGAGCTTGCGGTAACCCCTGAGCGAAAAAGGATTGAGGCCGGCCAGATCGGAAAAATCCCAGCGCAGCGAATAGTCCAGCCCCATCCTGGAGCCGTCCATATCGGTCACCAGGTTGAGCTTCAGCGAACCCTGCGATTGAACGGGGGCGGTGGACGCCTCCTGCGCGCCGGACGGCGCGGCGGGAAAGAGCAGCGCCAGCGCCAGGACGGCGAGGCTAGAAGCCTTCTTTGGAATAGCGTTCAAGCAGTTCCCTCGCCAGGCGGCTGTCGGGGGCCAGCTTCACGGCCTCGTCGAGGGCCGCCTTGAATTCGGTCTCCAGCTTCACCTTGTTGCGCAGCTTCCTGCCCTCGATGGCGTAGACCGCCGAAATTACGGCGGCCTTGAGGGCGTAGAGGTCGCCGGCGAAACGTCCGGGGCTCACGAAAGGCAGGGCGGGCCCTTTTTCGAGAGCGGCCTCTATAAGGTCCTCGCTGTCTTCGTAGGCGCGGTAGAGCAGTTTGCGGGCCTGCCGCATATCCTTGCCGGCCACGGCCAGGCCGGCGCCTTCCTGGAAATCCACCTCCACCAGCTGGCGCCTGGCGTCCAGCATAGCGGGCCAGTTGCGCAGGGCGGAGGTGAACATGGCCCTGGCCTTGCCGTATTCCCTGGCCAGCAGGTGTATATTGCCTTTGACGGCCAGCTCGGCCGCCCTGGCGTAGGACTGGTCGGTGGCGAAAAGAGCGGCTATGGAGCGGAGCCTCTCCACGCGCTCCGTTTCGCCGAAGACGTCCCCCATGGCGACCTCGAACGACGAGACCAGCCCCTGCGGCGCTCCCGGTTTCAGCGAGCCGTCCTTTTTTTCAAGATCTTCGATAAGCGCCCTTGCCTCGGCCAGCAGCTCGGCCTGTGAAACGTACTCCATGGCCCGCTCCCGCACGCGGTCCGGATTGCGGTTTAGGGCCAGGAAGCCGTCCGACTCCAGCCAGGGCAGCAGCGCCGCGCGGGCCAGGCAAAGGGACATGAGCGAGCGATGCCTGTCGGCGCCAGACAAGGCCTTCTCTTTTTTCGCCAACGACGCGGCCAGCGAAGCCAGCGGCTCCAGCTCTCCGCGCAGCGCGAGGGCCTGCACGAGGGGCGGATAGGCGTGCCACTGCAGCGGGCTGGCACCGACCAGGTCCGAAAGCGCTTTCACTTCCAGTTCCTAGGCCCGGGCGAAGCCGTTGT
>DNQL01000264.1:0-1776 GCA_003500765.1 Elusimicrobiota bacterium
GGCCGGCAGCGTGGAGGACCTCAAGCCTGCCGCCGCGCCCGCGAGGGAAACCGTCCGGCAGGGGGTCCCGGCACCGTCCGCCCGCACCGCCTTCGACGAATTCAGCGTGATAGGAGATCCCCTTTACCGGCAGGGTTCGATAGAGTTTCTCAAGAAGGCCGTGGAAGCGGATAAGGCCGTTCCGGCGGAGAAGAAGGCCCCCGCGGCGCCCGCCGGGGACCTGAAGGGGAAGGCCGCGCCCGCCGTCAAAAAGGCCGTGCCTTCGAAGGAGGCCCGTCCCTCCGACCTGCGCGACGCGCCCTCCTCCGGAGTCCGTAAAATATTGCCCGCTCCCCGGCTGAAGTCCCCCGCGCCGAAGCCGGTCCCGGCCGACCCGGTGGCGCCCAGAAAAGCTTCCTGACCCTTTCATTGCGCCCGCCCCTCCCGGCTCCCCCGGGAGGGGCTTTTTTTTGCCCGGCGCTTTGAACCCCGGCCGCATAAATAATAGAATAAGGCCTCGCGGTTCCAAGGAGGACAGTTCAAGCCATGCTCAAAGATATCTCCAGTCTTTTCGTCCAGCCTGTGCTCAATGTCTGGCACATCTTCGCCAACTACCTGCCCAACGTCATCGCGGCCCTCATCTTCATCCTGTTCGGGCTGTTCATCGCCCGGGTCTTCAGTTCCATCGCGGAGAACTTCCTGCGCCGCCTCAAGCTCGACTCCTATACCAGCCGCGTCGGGGTGAACGAGATCCTGGCCCGGTTCGGCCTCGGCAAGTCGCTGGTCACCGTGATCGGCTTCGTCATCTACTGGTCGCTGATACTGGTATTCTTCGTCTCGGCCGCCAACGTGCTCAACCTCACCGTGATCTCGGCCATACTCGAGCGGTTCGTCATGGACTTCATGCCCAAGATCACCGCCGCCATCTTCATCGCCTTCGGCGGCCTGCTCTTCGCGAAGTTCCTTTCCGAGGTGGTGCATAATTCCGCCACGGCGAACAACCTGCGCGGCGGGCGCGTGCTGTCGCAGATAGTCTATTTCACCGTCATAGTCTTCGCGGCCATCATCGCGCTGGAGCAGATGGGCATAGCGATGAAGACCATCCGCTCCAGCCTGAGCATCGTGCTGGGCTCCTTCGGCCTCGCTTTCGCCATAGCCTTCGGCCTGGGAGCCAAGGACGCGGCGGCCTCGCTGATAAAGACGATGTTCCAGGACGAAAAGAAGTAGCCTCCGCCGAGGCGGTAAAAAAGAGAGGCCCCGGGGCGACCCGGGGCCTCTTCTTTTTTGCTGGCCTTCGCCGGCTCAGTCTATATAGTCCCTGAGCATCTTGCTGCGGCTGGGGTGGCGCAGCTTGCGTATGGCCTTGGCCTCGATCTGGCGCACCCGCTCGCGCGTGACGCGGAAGATCTTGCCCACTTCTTCAAGGGTCCGGGGGTAGCCGGTCTCTATGCCGAAGCGCAGTTTGATGATCTTGGCCTCGCGGTCGGTCAGCGTGGAAAGTATCTTCGTGACCTCGCGGCGGCGCAGCAGTTCGACGGCCGAGTTAGACGGCGGCAGCCCCGTCTTGTCCTCGATGAAGTCCTCCAGGTGAGAGTCCTCGTCCTCGCCTATGGGCGTGGACAGGGAGATCGGGTCCTGCATTATCTTCAGCGCGTTCTTCACCTTGTCCATCGAGATGTGCATGTGCTTGCTGTATTCCTCGATGTTGGGGTCGCGGCCGAATTCCTGGCGGTAGCGGCGGGTAACCTTCATCAGCTTGCTGACCAGCTCCTTCATGTGCACCGGGATGCGGATGGT
>DNQL01000264.1:1842-3245 GCA_003500765.1 Elusimicrobiota bacterium
ACTTCTCGACGGCCTTCATCAGGCCCAGGCCGCCTTCCTGTATGAGGTCGGAGAGCTCGAGGTTAGAGTTGACGTGCTTCTTGGCTATCGAGACCACCAGGCGCAGGTTGGCCTTGATGAGCTTGAGCTTGTCCTGCAGGATCTGGTCCTCGAGGAAGGTTATCTTGTCGTTGAGGGAGAGGAACTCGTCGGCGTCCAGCGGGAGAGTGCGCAGCAGGTGGTACTCGCGGTCCTTGATGGCGCGGATGTTCTCCAGCGCGGCGTCCAGTTCCGCGGGGTTGTAGCCCCACTTGGAGCGGAAGACCGCGGGCTTCAGTCGGCCCTTCTTTACCAGGTTGTGGTCCGACTGTATCTTGTCGAGGTCGCCGTAATGCTTCTGGTACCTCTCCAGCTCGATGCGGAACTCCTTGACCTTGTGCGCCAGGTTCTTGATCTTGTTGGTCAGGCGCTTGATCTTCTCCTGGTTGAGGTTGAGGTTGATGATGTTCTTGACGATGTCCTTGCGCTTCTTGTCCATCTCGTGCGCGAGCTTCTTCTTCTGCTCGTTGGGGAGGTTGGGCTTCTTGGCGCGGGCGTCCAGGGCCGACAGCTCTTTCTCGGTGCGGGTGATGAGGTGCGCGATGTTCTTCATCTTGCGCTTCATCGCGGAAAGTTCCTGGTTGGACTTGCGGCCGCGGGGCATGAGCTCCTTGGTCGTCATCTCGTCCTGCTCGATGAGCATCTCCCAGCTGCGGATCTCGCGCATCGTGATGGGGGATTCCAGCACCAGCATCCGCAGTTCCTTCTCGCGCTCGCGGATGTTGCGGGCCAGGGTGACTTCCTCGTCGCGGGTCAGCAGGGGGACCTTACCCATCTCGCTGAGGTACATGCGGATGGAGTTGGAGACGTCGGGGGCGGCGTCCCACTCCACGGTGTAGGCCTCGCGCTCGGCGGCGGCGACCAGCTTGAACTTCTTGCGGTCTACGACGTCGATGCCGAGGTCCTCCAGCGTGCCCATCAGGTTGTCTATTTCCTCGCTGGACATCGAGGCGTTGGTCAGCGAGCGGTTCATCTCCTCGAGGGTGATGTAGCCGTGCTCTTTGCCGAGCTCGACGAGGTCCCTTAAAGCTTTTTTTGGCTGGGCCATTTCTTTCTCCTTAACGTTTCTTTTTCGGGGAGGATTTTATCTCCGCCGTGAGTTCCTGGAATTCCTTTATCTGGTCCGGTCCGAGCGAGGCCATGGAGGACTTGAGTTCCTTCCAGCGCCGTTCCCGGGCGAACCGGGTTATCATCTTCGCGGCCTGGATCACGTCCGAGGCCGGGTCGGATTCCGACTCCAGTTCCTGTACCGAAAGCCGCATTACCAGGGCCGCGGCCCCCGGGGTCCCGCCGTCCAGGGCCCCGGCCAGGTCGGCCGGCGAAGC
>DNQL01000064.1 GCA_003500765.1 Elusimicrobiota bacterium
CGAACTTTGTCCTGAAGACTCCGAACTTTTTTGCTTTTTAAAAAATCGGAATTAAAATTTATAATTTCTGCGCGCGCAGAATTAAAATTAAATATAAATTCCCAAGGTTTTTTGAACTCGACGGAAAGCCGCCGCCTGCCCCTACGGAAGTTTCAGGGCTGGCGCCCTGAGGAAACGCTGGCGCGTTTCCCGAACCGATCTCCTCTTTACCGCCGCACGTAAGGCCGTCTTAGCGTTGCTACGCCAAGCCGGCCTTACGCTCGGCGGAGAGTTGCAGAGTTAGCCCTTAATGCCGGTTCCGCCCTGCTGGGCCAAACCGGCATTAAGCGCAAGGTATGGGAGGTCTTATGCAAAACCAGGACATGCGGTATTTCCTTTATGCCAGAAAGTCCACGGACGAACCTGATAGGCAAATCCTTTCTATAGAAGCGCAGCTCGCTGAGTTGCGCGAGTACGCCAAGAAGGAAGGACTCTCCATAGTTAAAGAATTCATCGAGAGCAAGACCGCCAAGGAGCCGGGGCGCGAAATCTTCAATGATATGATAGCCTCTATCGAGGACGGCAAGGCCCAAGGCATCATTGCTTGGCACCCGGACCGCCTGGCCCGTAATTCCATCGACGGCGGCCGGATTATCTATTTGGTGGACACCACCAAGATAACCGCCTTGAAGTTTCCTACCTTTTGGTTCGACCCTACGCCGCAGGGAAAGTTTATGCTTTCCATAGCGTTCGGCCAGTCCAAATACTACGTGGACAACCTTTCAGAAAATATCCGGCGCGGCTTCCGCCAGAAACTCCGCAATGGTATCTGGCCCTGTTGCGCCCCGCTCGGTTACCTAAACGACAAGAACACACGGACGATCTATCCGGATAAAGACCGGGCGGTCTTTATCCGGAAGACCTTTGAGTTATATTCCACCGGCGACTATCCGCTGGCCGAAGTGCGCCGGATAATGAACGAGGTTGGGCTGAAAGGGCGGCATACCGCCCTTTCAGTAGGCAATTACCAGTATATGCTCAAGAATCCCGTCTATTACGGTCTTATAAGGTATAAGGGCGAGCTCTACGAGGGCAAACACGAGCCGATCATAACTAAAGACCTGTTCGACCGTTGCCAGGCCGTAATGCTGCGTAAAAGCAAGCCCAAGGGGCCTAGGTTGAAGCCTTACACCTACCGTGGGGTATTCCACTGTTCCACTTGTGGGTGCTTCATTACCACGGAAACACAGAAAAATCATAACTATCTACGCTGTACCAAGCGCAAAGGGCCTTGCGACGAACACTTTGTACGCGAGGAAGTGATAACGGAGCAGATAAAAGGTGAACTAAAAAGTGTTTCCTTACCCCCGGCCCTGGCCAATGGGCTCATCCTGATAGCGGAGAAGGAACGAGCCGCATTGGCCCAGGCCGGAGAGAGTGCCCGGCAAAAGCTGCGAGGTAATTTGGTTATCCTTACTGACCAATTGGGCAAGTTGCTGGATTTGGTACTGCAAGGCCACCTTACGCAGTCCGAGTACGCTGAGCGTAAAGCTCAATTGGTCAACGAGAAAAAGGAAATTGAAAACAAACTCGTAGCTTTTGCCCGGCAGGGAGCCAATCGGTTCGAACCGGAAATAGAGTTATACCGCGAGGCGGTTCACGTCGGAGAATTAGCGGAAAGCGGAAAAGCGGAGGAAAACAGGGAAAAGTTGAAAAAGATCGGTTCGAACTTCCGTATAGGCAGGCGGCGGCTTTCCGTCGAGTTCAAAAAACCTTGGGAATTTATATTTAATTTTAATTCTGCGCGCGCAGAAATTATAAATTTTAATTCCGATTTTTTAAAAAGCAAAAAAGTTCGGAGAGAGAGGGATTCGAACCCTCGATACGCATTTACACACGTATGCCGGTTTAGCAAACCGGTGCCTTCAGCCGCTCGGCCATCTCTCCAGTCTTCAAATTATATAACAAAGGGCTCAACCGCCGAAAGTGAGCCGTATCCCCTCTTTCAGCGGGGTCCAGCCTTTCCAGCCCGTGTCCTTCTCCCACGCCGTCGAGAGACAGGTCCAGTTCCCGATAGATCCCTCCCTGGCCTTGTCGCGGTTGAAGACCGGGGGTTTGCCGGCGAGACGCGTGGCTATCTCCGAAATCCAGCCGGCGGCGATCAGGACCGGGGCGGGCGCGTCCATCATCAGCGGCATCTTAACCTTCATCCCTTCTGATAGCAGGGTTATGAAGGTGCGCCAGCTATAGACGGAATTCTCACAGATGAAATAGGCCTTACCCGCCACCGCGGGGTGGCGCAGCGCCGTGAACACCGCCTCCACCAGGTCGTCGAGGTAGACGAAGCTGAAGAGATTGCTCCTGGAGCCGGCGTTCACCATTATTCCTTTCTTTACGAACCGGGCGATGGTAGAGAGGCCGGAATCTTTTTTGCCGTAGACTATCGGCGGGCGCAGCGTGACCCATTCCACGGAGGGGTGGAGCGCGGACAGCGCCTTCTCCCCGCCGAGCTTGGTGAGCCCGTAGAACGAGACGGGGCTCTCCGGCTCGCTCCCGGACCTCGGCTTCTCCGGGTCCGGCGAAGGGCCGGCCGCGGCGAGGCTGGAGATATAGACGAATCGCCGCGGCCTGGCTGCCAGCGAATTTACGGCGGTGACCATATTGGCCGTGCCCACGATATTGGCCCGTTCGAACTCTTCCTTCGAGCGGCAGAAAAGGGCGGCCGCCATGTGCACTACCCTGTCGGCTCCCTCCAGCGCTTTTATCAGCGATGAGGGGTCGGAGAAATCGACCTGGAAGTATTCCGCGCCGGGCAGCGGGTCGGACGGGACGCCGCGGCTGAGCACCCTGACCCGGAACCCTTCACCGAGCAGGCGCTTCGACAGCGCCCGGCCGATGAAGCCCGTGCCCCCGGTCACCGCTACGAGTTCGTCTTTGTCCATTTTATTCGTCCGCCTTCAGTTTGTTCAGCGCTTTCCGGGTTTCGCGCTCCAGCTCCTGCTTCAGCTGCCGGGCCTGGTAGCGTATGGTCGGTTTTCGGAGCCCGAGCTTTATGAGCCCGGTGTCCAGGTCGTCGCGGGAGGGATATTTCCCCTCCTGTATCTTTTCGTAGACGGGGACGCGGTCGTGCTGCGGCATGGTGAAGGCCACGGCGGCGCCCATGGCGGCGAATACCGCCGTGTTGAGGACCAGGCTTAGCGCCCCGCTGAAGAACTTCACCATTTTCAGGTTGAGGTTCATGAACATCACGAAGCCAGACCAGAGCAGCGTGGACCCGCCCACGTAATACAGGCCGTAGGGTCCGGTCTCCGGGTAGGATACGAAAAAGGCCAGGTGCAGCAGGGCGGCCAGCGCCAGCTTGAATATCAGAACCGTATCTCCTCCTCGACCTTCCCTTTCTCCGGCGGCAGAAGGGACGGGACCTTGATCCCGAACTGGGCCAGCCCGACATAGATCTGCCTGCCGTCGGGATGCTGGCCGCGTACGAGTTTATAAAGGGGCGCCACGCCGTCCTTCTGCGGCATCAGGCCCAGTCCGGCCAGCGCCATCATCAGTATGGCGGAAAGTTCTACAAAGACCGCGTTGGAGCGCTTGAAATTAACGGTCGCCTGACGGATGAAGATGAAGAACCCCGTCCATAGTATGAATGAAATCACGGCGAACGGGAAAGCCATTTTTCCGCCGTAAGGGAAGAATATCAGCAGCGCGGCGTGCGCCAGGAAAACGATTACAAGGTTGGATGTTAGCGGCATTTTCCTCTCTCATTCCGTCGATTTGAACTCCACGTGCACGGTAAGCTTGTCCTCGAAGAAATCGTCCGGCAGTCTGGGGAAAGGGGCGGCGGCTTCGGCGGCCCCACGCGCGGCGTGGTCGAAGAGCCGGTTGCCGGAGGATTTGCTGACCGAGACGCTCCTGGCGGAGCCGTCGCGCGTGATGTCGAAGCTGACCGTGCAGCGGAGAGCGCCCGCGGTGGGCATTCTCTGTGTCCAGGCGTTCCAGAGGGCTTCCCGTACCTGGGTTATGTACCAGGGGTAGGGGAAGTTGGAAAAATCCGCGCTGAGGCCGGTTTCCCCCCCGCCCGTTCCGGCCGCGGGTCGCGGATCGGGCCTGTCGAAGAGGCTGGGCCCGCCCTCGGCGAGTATGCTGGGCCGGGGCAACGGTTTGGATGGGCCCCCGGCCGCGAGGTCCGTGGGCAG
>DNQL01000071.1:0-430 GCA_003500765.1 Elusimicrobiota bacterium
TGACATTTTAAAAAAATCGCTACAAGGACATTATAGGATTTGACAACGCCTGGATAATAACATAAATTGGCTCCTGCGGCGGGAACAGGCCGCTGGATTTGGAAGTCAACAGGGAGGCACACATGTCTGACAGGAGCGGAGAAGTAGTAACCTCTTTCCTTCTCGGGGCGGTGCTGGGCGCCGTGGCCGGGGTATTGCTGGCCCCGTCATCCGGCAAAGTCACTCGCGAGAAGGTCAACGACTGGCTGGACGAGACCGCGGAGAACGCCAAGGAAAAGTTCGAGGATCTCGAGGACGAGATAAAGAAACGCAAGGAGCAGCTGCTCAAAAGCTGAGCCGCCGCTTATCGCGTAAAAAAACCGGCCGCCGCAAGCGGCCGGTTTTTTTACGCCCGGACGAGAAACCTAAGGAGACAGCCGGGGGATGGCGG
>DNQL01000071.1:478-6818 GCA_003500765.1 Elusimicrobiota bacterium
CGGAGCGGAGGCGCATACGAGCGCGTCTTTGCGTAGTGATGCCCCGTCAGCCCCCGGAATAATTATCCCTCTTTCTCTTTATCCAGCAGGGGGCCGAGGAACCAGGCCAGGCCGAAGGTGGAGAAGGTGCCTATCACGATGATCCAGCTCCAGCCCAGCGCCAGCGTCCCCCTCTCCGACAGGAAAAGCACGCCCGCCGCCATCAAGGCGCTCAGCACCATCGCCGCGACATTGGCCCGGTTGGAGCGGCGCGCCGTCAGCAGGCCCAGCAGGAACACCCCCAGCAGGCTGCCCGCCGTCACGCCGTTTATCTTGAAGGCCAGCCAGAGCATGCGGCCCGAACCGGCCGCGCAGGCCCAGGCGATACCGGCCAGCAGCAGGCCGAAACAGGCCACGCTTACCCGCGAGACGCGGAGGTAATGCCGCTCGTCGCCGTCCTTCCTTATCAGCGGCCTGTAGATGTCGGTCACGAACGACGAGGACAGCGAGCTCAGCGGCGAATCTATGCTCGCCAGCACCACCGCCGTCAGCACAAGCCCCTTTAACCCCGAGGGCAGCACGTGCACCGTGAAGTGCGAGAGTATCTTGTCCGCGTTCTCCGGCAGCGGCAGGCCCGAGTTCTGGCTGTAAAAGACGTAGAGCAGCGTGCCTATCGCCAGGTAAAGCCAGGTCAGCGGCACGCTGGTGAAGATGGTGTAGATGATGGTCCGCTGGCTCTCCTTCCTCGTCTCCAGCGTCAGCAGGCGCTGCATCAGTTCCTGGTCGGTGCCGAAGGCGGCCATCGACCCGAAGACCCCGTTGAGCAGCGCGGCCCACAGCAGGTTGGGGTCCTTCATGCCCCAGCCCAGGTTGAAGACCGACAGTTTCCCCGCCTCCGAGGCCAGCTGCCAGGCGCCGGCAAGGCCGCCGTCGATATGCGTGACCAGCCATCCCGCCACGGCCGCCCCGGCCGCGAAGAACATCACCGACTCGAAAGTCCCGGTCCAGAGCACCGCCTTGATGCCGCCGAAGCCGATGAAAATAACGCTGATCACGGTGAAGAAGAGTATCGTGTGCCACAGCTCCCAGCCCATGATGACCGAGACGGCCAGCGAGGCCGCGTAGAGCCGCACGCCGGAGGCGAAGAGCCGCGTTACAAAAAAGAACGACGAGCCGGCGTACTGCGTTCCCGCGCCGAAACGGTGGCGAAGGAATTCATATATGGTGGTGCAGTTGAATTTGTAGAAGGCCGGGATGAATACGAAGGCTATCAGCACGCGGGCCGCCGCGGAACCGAGGAAGAACTGCAGGTACTGCCAGTTCTCCATGTAGCCTATCGGCGGTATGCCGACGATGGTCATCGCGCTTATCTCTGTGGCCACGAAGGAGAGCGTGCCCACCCAGACCGGCGTCCGGCGGCTGCCGAGGAAATAATCCCGGGTGTCCCGCTCCTCGCGGCCCTTGAAATAAGAGATCAGGAAGAGCGCCAGGACGGAGGCGCCCAGCAGTCCGTAGTCCAGAGCGGACAGGCCCTCGAAAGCGACGGCGGCGGAGACGGCGTCCATGGCGTCAGCGGGCCCGGCGGCCGGCCGCGGACCGCTTCTCTTCTTTCTTTATGACGTTCCAGCGGGCCAGGACCTCGCCGGAGGTGCGCAGCTTCTCGCCGCCGAAAACATGCGGATGCCGGCGGACCAGCTTGGCGTTTATCCCCCGCACCACGTCGCGCATGGAAAAGCGTCCCTTCGACTCGGCCAGGGCCGCGTGGAAGACCACCTGCAGCAGAAGGTCGCCGAGTTCCTCCTCCAGGTTGTCCCAGTCGCGCGCACGGACGGCGCGCTCGACTTCCCGCGTTTCGGAACGCAGGTGTTTGAGCAGCGAGCGGTGGGTCTGTTCCCTGTCCCAGGGGCAGCCGGCCGGCGAGAGCAGGCGGCGCATTATGCCGCAGAGCCCCGCGAGTTCACGGCCGGCGGCGGCGTACCTGGGATGCGGTTTCACTGTCTTTTTGCCCATAAAGCGGTTCTCCGTATGTGGATAGACTGTAAAGCCGCATAAAGTATATAATTAAAAGCGCGGACCGATAAAATCCTCAAATTCCGTAAAAACGCGGAATGGCCGCGCGGAGGGGTAATGGCAGGCACGAAGATACAGGCGCCGGAAGGCGCGGTGACGGTGCTCGACAAGGGCTTCGTAAAGCTGGTCGATTTCATGGGCGGGGACATGCGCGCGGTGGAATCGGCGCGGGTCTCCTTCGGCTCGGTCTCCAAGGGTGAGGAGCGCGACCGCAAACTGCTCGAATACCTGCTCGAGCACGGCCATTTTTCCCCCTTCGAACATTCGGTCTTCCAGTTCCACGTCAAGTGCCCGATCTTCGTGGTCCGGCAGTGGATGCGCCACCGCATAGCCTCCTACAACGAGATCAGCGCCCGCTACACCGAGGTCCACGACGAGTTCTACATACCGGAGGAGTTCAGGGCGCAGGACACCATCAACCGCCAGGGCTCGGTCGAGGGCAAGCTGGACGACGCCAGGCTCACGGAAGAGTACAGCGCCGCCATCGAAGCCTCCTACTCCGCCTACCAGGCGCTGCTCAAGGCCGGCGTGGCGCGGGAAATGGCCCGCGGCGTGCTGCCGGTCTCCCAGTACACGCAGTTCTACTGGACGGTCAACGCGCGCAGCCTGCTCAATTTCCTCGACCTTCGCATGGACAAGCACGCGCAGCTGGAGATACGCCGCTACGCCGAGGCCATAGCGGAGATCTTCCGCGCCAAAATGCCGTGGACCTGGGCCGCGCACCGGAGGCTGAATGCGAAGTAGCCCCTGGCTGGTCCTGGCGGCCATGCTCCTGGCGGCGCAGGCGGCGGCGCAGACCGTGGCATTCGAGCCGGCCGAAGGCGCCATACGCCGCGGCGATATGGAGCTTTACGCCAAATTCTCCGGCATCGCCACGGCCCAGGACGTCTACGACGTTTATTCCCCTTTCGACGGCCGGGTGGAAGAAGTGATAGGAGAACTGTTCGATTTCGTGACGCCGAAGAGCGTGCTGGCCAAGATGGTCTCGAGCGAAATGGCGGCGATGATAGACTATACCGGCCATGACAACAGGGCCCAGATGGAGAAGCGCTGGAAAGGCGTCTTCAAGATCTACGACGTAAAGCCGGAGCACACCGGGATCGTCTCCGCCGTCCACACCGAAGCGAAGAAGGTCGTGACCAGCGGGGAGAAGCTCTTCACCGTCGCCCGGAAAGTGCTGGTTATCGGCAGGAACACGGAGCGCCTTTACTACCCCCCCCGCGCCGGAATGACCGCCAGGGTCCATTACGCCAGGGACCCCGCCGTCAGGCTGACGGCCAGGGTCACCGGAGTGGTGCCGCTGGCCGAAGAGCCGGGCTTCTACCGCCTGTGGCTGGAGGCCGACGGGATAAAAGAAAAGGTCCGCATCGGCCACCAGTTCGACGGGGATATTTTCCTGGGCAAGGCGTCCGGAGTGGAGATAGCCCCGAGGGAAGCTATCGTGGAGAAGAACGGCCGGAAATACCTGATGACCGAGATAGAGACCGGCCTGATGAATTTCGAGGAAGCGGAAATAACCCGCCGCGGAGACGTAATACTGCTGCCCGTGAAGGAGAAGGCCGATAAAAATGGAAAAAGCCAGAAAAAGCCCTAACCTCGCCTATTCAAGCTTCATGTTCCTGCGGCTGGACCCGGCCTTCAGGCGACTGATCTCCAACGAGAAGATCGCGGCCAAGCAGGAGTTCGAGAACCTGGTGGCCTCCTGCCAGGAGAAGATCTTCCTGCGCACCTACCTGGTCTCCGGCCTGCGCTCCGACTGCGACGTACTTTTCTGGCGCATGTCCCAGGACCTCGACTTCCTGCAGGAGCTCTGCGCCCGCACCTTCTCGGCCGGCATAGGCCGCTACATGGCCCCCACCCATTCCTTCCTGGGGATACACACTTTCCCCGAAGGCCAGCGCAAGGACCTCGATTTCGGCTTCCTGCCGAAGGACCTTTTCGGCCGCCACAAGTACATGCTCCTGCACCCGGTCATCAAGACCCATTCCTGGTACGACCTCTCCGACGACGAGAGGACGGCGCTGCAGAACGAGCGCCTGCGCGTTCTGGCGAAACACGCCGACATACAGGAGAACATGTTCATGTCGTACGGCCTCGACGAGCAGGAGATGCTGGTGGTGCGCGAGGCGCGCTCTCTCGCGGACCTGGCCGCGGCCACAAAGGAGCTTCGCGAGCAGCGCATCAAGCGCTACACATCGCTGGACAGGCCGGTTTTCTTCTGCGTGGGCAGGGACCTGCGCGACATACTCGACGCCATAAGCTGAGCGCCCGCCGGGGGCGGGAAGACTCTCGCGATAAAGGAGCTGTTATGCGAACATTGGGAATAATCATGGCCGGGGGCAAGGGGGAGCGTCTCTACCCGCTCACCAAAGAGCGCTCCAAGCCAGCGGTCCCTTTCGGCGGCAAATACCGCATCATCGACTTCGTGCTTTCCAACTTCGTCAATTCGGGCATTTACTCCAACTACGTGCTTGTGCAGTACCTCTCGCAGTCGCTGATCGAGTACCTGCGCAACACCTGGAACCAGGGCGGCATGACCAAGGACCACTTCATCACCGTGGTGCCCCCGCAGATGCGCCTCGGCGAGGTCTGGTACCGCGGCACGGCCGACGCGGTCAAGCAGAACATGAACCTCGTCAACGACTACAAGCCCGACCTGGTGGCCGTGTTCGGAGCGGACCACATCTACCGCATGGACATACGCAAGATGATAGATTTCCACGTCAAGAACAACGCGGACGTCACCATCTCGGCCATCACGGTCCCCCTTAAGCAGGCCTCCCGCTTCGGCACCATACTGGCCGACGCCAAGAACCGGGTGACCGGCTTCGAGGAGAAGCCCAAGAACCCCAAACCCGCGCCCGGCGACCCGAACCACGCCTTCGCCTCGATGGGGAACTATATCTTCAGCTACGACGCGCTGGTCAAGATCCTGCACGAGGAGTCCGGCGACACCAAGGGCCTGGACTTCGGCAAGACGATACTCCCCAACATCCACAAGCGCTACCGCGTCTTCGCCTACAACTTCGCCTCGCAGTCCCTGTCCGGAGTGAAGGCCTACGAGGAGAAGAACTACTGGCGCGACGTAGGGACCATCGACGCTTTCTGGCAGGCCCACATGGACCTGCTCGGGGCCAAGCCCAAGCTGGACCTCAACAACCCGCAGTGGCCTATACAGGACGCCCGCAACAACGCCGCCCCGGCCAAGATAATCGAGTCCAACCTGCAGGACTGCATGATCTCGGACGGCTGCGTCATAAGCCAGTCCTCGCTCAAGCGCTGCATCCTCTCCAACCACGTCACGATACACGAGAAATGCCAGCTCGAGGACTGCATAATCATGGACGGCTGCGAGATAAAGGCCGGTTCGCGCCTGCGCAAGGTCATAATGGACCGTTTCAACACCATCGCGCCCAAGAGCGTGATAGGCTACGACGCCGAGAAGGACTCGCAGCGCCACTATATCGATCCCGACGGGATAGTTGTAATACCGCGCGGTATCTCAAAGTGGGAGTGAGCCGCGCCCGCGCGCGCCGGTAAGGGGACGCAGGGATGAAGAACAAGTTCTTCTGCTTTCATGCGCATTTCCGGGGGCAGGCGGTGGAGAACCCCTGGACGGGGAACTGGGAGAGGGATCCCTCCGCCCGGCCTTTCCACGACCTCAACCACCGTTCAGCCGCCGGATTCTTCTTCCCCTGCCTCCCCCCGGCGCGCCGGTCCCGTTCCTCCCTCGCGGAAAGCTTCCTCGACTGCTACGAGCGGATCAGCTTCGACATTTCCCCCCGGCTCCTGGATTGGATGGACGCCTTCTTCCCGGAGCTGCCCGCGGCCCTGGCCGAGGCCGACAGGCGTTCCGCCAGGAACTTCGGCGAGGGCTCGGCGCTGGCGCATCCCTGGCCTCACGCCATACTACCCCTGCTCTCCGCCGGCGACAGGCGGGCTGCGATACGCTGGGGGCTGGACTATTTCGAGCACCGTTTTAAGCGCAAGGCCTCCGGGATGTGGCTGCCGGAGACGGCCGCCGACGGGGAGACTCTCGCCGCGCTCCGCGCCGCCGGCGTCGCCTTCACAGTACTGGCGCCCGCGCAGGCCCACGGCTTCCGCAAAGAGAGCATAGGGAAATGGGAGCCCGCCAACGCGCACAGCCTGGACACCTCCGTCCCTTACGAATGGCGTTCGCCGGAAGGCGGGTCGCTGGCGGTTTTCTTTTCCAACCCGCGGCTCTCCGGCCTGATGGAAGCCGGCGGGGGCGGGCCCGGGGAATTCGCGGCCGCGGTGGACGCCATGGCCG
>DNQL01000157.1 GCA_003500765.1 Elusimicrobiota bacterium
CGTAGCCGGTCGTCAGCGGCAGCTGCGCGCTGAACTTCCACGCCCCGCTGGCGAAGGCGCCGGCGATGACCAGCAGTATGCCGGCATGCAGCAGGAGGGAACGGCGGGGGCAGGAGGCGAAGCGCAGGGCCTGGCAGGCCGCGGTGTTGAGCAGCAGCGCGGCGCCCAGCGCCATGAACCACCAGCGGCCGTATACCGGGACGCCGCGGTTGAAAGCGGTCTCCCAGGCCAGGGAGACGGAGATAATGAAAAGCAGCGGGAAGAAAAGGTTCAGGCTTCCGGCGGCACCTAGTATTTTCTTCATCCCAGGATGGGGCGCAGGAAACCCTTGTGCTTCCTGACGAGGGCGCGGGCAGCTTCCCTGGACAGGCCTTTCCGGGCCATGACGATGGAAGTCTTAACGTCGTCGCCGGTCTCGGCAAGGAGGCGGCCGGCCTCTTCCGGGTCCACGCCTCCCAGGCGAGAGACTATGCGCGCCGCGCGCAGTTCGAGCTTCTGCGAGGTCGTGCGCACGTCCACCATCCAGTTGCGGTAGACCTTGCCGGAGATGATCATCGCCGAGGTGGTGAGCATGTTGAGCGCGAGCTTGGTGGCGGTGCCGGATTTCATGCGCGTGGACCCCGATATCGGCTCGGGCCCGGCGTCTATCGCTATGACGCAGCGGGCGGCGGGCACTTTCTCGCGGTAATTGCAGGTCAGGAGAACTCCGAAAGCGCCTTTCTTCCGGGCCGCTTCCAGGCCGCCCAGCACGTAAGGGGTGACTCCGCTGGCCGCGATGCCGACCACGACGTCGCCCTTCCGGGCGCAGCGGCTTATCTCGCGGCGGCCGTTCTCCCTTCTGTCCTCCGCCCCTTCCTTGGAGAGGAAGACGGCGCTGTCGCCGCCGGCCATGAGGGCCTTGAAAGTGTCGGGTTTAACGCCGTAGGTGGGGGGGAGTTCGGCCGCTTCCAGCACGCCCAGCCGGCCGCTGGTGCCCGCGCCGATGAAGACGATGCGCCCGCCTTTAAGGAAGGTCGCGGATACTTCCCGGGCGGCCCTCTCTATGGCGGGGATGGCTTTCGCTACCGCGCGCGGCACTCCCGCGTCCTCCCTGTTGAGCTTCTCGAGCACGCGCCGCAGCGGGATCCTGTCCAGGTCGAGGGTCCGTGGATTTTCCCGCTCGGTGGGCAGGCTGGAGTACCTTGAAAATCTGTCATTCATTGATTTCACCTTCCACGGGTTCTTCGGCGTTCTCTTCTTCGTAGCCGGACTCTTCTTCGGAGGGGGCGTCTTCCCACGGCACGGTCTCCAGTCCGCCGGTGACGTAGGTGGAGGAGGACTCCACCACCGTCGGGAAGGAGCTTCTCCCGAACCAGTCCAGTATTCGGCGCGCGCTGTAGAGGTTTATCAGCTCCGAGCCGAAGCCCCTGGCTTCTACCAGCGTTATTACGTTCTCCGGTCCGCAGGCGAGCTTCGCGATGTCGTTGAGGAGCTGGAATTCCTTGAACTGCCGTTCGCGGTTGGCCCCGGCCATCATAAGCAGCGGCTTGCGGCCGTAGGCGCGGAGCGGGTTGACCACCAGCACGTCGTTGACGTTCAACACCGGGGAGACCGCCGCGACTTTCGGTATCTCCTTATATATGGCCGCCGTCTTTATGCCCAGGTTCGCCCCCAGTATGGAACCGACGATCAGGACCCTGTCTGTGGCTATGGCCCGGGTGGAGAGGAAGACCAGCGCCCCGTCCACGTCGCGTATCATCTTGTTGTACTCGTTGTCCGAGCCGCTGTGCCTGAAATTCCTCCACGTTACCGTCGAGCCCGCCGGGTCGAGCACGCTGCGGCCGTGGCCCCGCATGTCGGGCGCCAGGTAGCCGTAACCGTAGCGCCTGAGCTGGGACTGGAAGAATTTCCATTCGGAGGCGGAGCCCTTGTGGGAGTGGAGCAGCAGGACCACCGGCGCGTTCTCGGCCGGCGGCAGGTAGTCGGCGTATATGGTCCACCCGTCCGCCGCCTGGAAGGAGACCTCCCCGGCGGCGCGCGGCTCCTGGGCCGGCGCGGCCGCGGCCAGGATAAGCGTAAGGCCGCAGGTTGTGAACAGGCGCTTCATCGCTTCTTCGCTTCCCGGGGAGTTACGGGAGGATCTCCTCCGGCCTGAACCAGATGGCTATCTCTCGGTCGGCTTCTTCGACGTTGCCGGAAGCGTGCACCACGTTCTCGTAATAACCGTGCCTGTGGCAGATGCGGCCGAAGGCGCCGCGGATGGTGTCCGGCGAGGCGTCCTCGGGATTGGTCGCCCCGACCGCGGCGCGGATCCCTTTCACCGCGTCCTCGCCCTGGTAGACGAGTGCCAGGACCCGGCGCTTGGGGTCGCCGTGATACTCGCCTTTGATGAAATTGATCAGGTGCTCGAAAAGTTTCTTGTCGGCGAAGGGGCCTTTGCCTTCGAGCAGCGCGTAATGCTCGCGGGCCAGCTTGTCGGTGACCGGGACTATCTTGGCCCCCACCAGCTCCATGTGGGTGTTCTCAAGCCTGTCTATGGCCAGGCCCGCCAGGTGGCGCTGCATGCCGTCGGGTTTTATCAGTACGAGGGTCCTTTCTATGGCCATCCGTCCTCCTTCCTGCGTATCCGCTCTTTTTCCAATTTTACATATTTTGCGCGAGTGTGTGACCAGGAGTCCGTTGATTCCGGCCCCGCGCCGTGGTAGAATATCCCGGGGGTAGTTTATGGACGACAGCAAAGTTCTGTGCGGGCGCTGCCGCGAGCTGCTGAAAAGCGCGGAGCGCCTCCGTGACGATTTCGACGCCTGCTACCAGTATACCTGGTTCAGGTTCTCGCCTTTTAACCCGGATTACGCCCGGTGGAAGAAGGACGTGAGGGACCAGCTTGTCCGCGCCTTCGGCGCCAACAGCGCCAGGGTGCTGGAACTGGACCGCTGTGAGCGGGTCTACGCCCAGTCGGCCCCCGGCACTCTTTTCGACAGGTATCTGGATTCGCTTAAAAGCGCGGTATCCGCGCTGGAAGCCGTCCCGGCCTCTCCCCGGCCCGCGCCTGCCGTCCCCCAGTCCTCCGACCGCGTCTCCTTCCGGGTCATTTCCCGGGACCTCCTGGTCCGCGCCTCCGAACTGCGCGAGGAGGGGAACTTCCTCTCTTCGGCCGTAATGTGCGGCGCCGTGCTGGAGAACGCGCTGCGCCGCCTCTGCGAGTCCGAGGGGCTCTCTTCCCAGACGGAATCTTCGGACTTCCCGAGGCTTTGCGAGGCCCTGCTGGCCAAAGGCGCGCTCGACCGGGAGGAACACCGCCAGCTGATGCTTAAATTCAGCCTGAAGAAACTCGCGGAGCACTGCTACTCCGAGAAACTGAACTCCGACAATGTGAAAGAGATGATCGACTGGACCGGGGCTTTCCTGGATCGCAGGTTCCACTGACGTCCCCGGCGCGCCGGCTCTTGCCCCGCCAATAATATAATTGTAAAATCAATCGCGTAAAGCGGCCCGCTTTAAGGCCGTCGTCAGCGTTTCCCGGAGGTTACATGTCCAAGGTTATGGTGGTGGACGACGAGAAAGACGTCGTTTACCTTATCAAGGTCCTGATGGAGAGGGAGAAGTTCGAGGTCCTGGAGGCCTATAACGGGCTCGAGGCCTACAATAAACTCACCGAGGACGGCCCCAACAAGGTCATCCCCGACGCTATCATCCTCGACATCATGATGCCCGAGATGGACGGCTACACTTTCCAGTCCAAGCTGCAGGAGATGGACGGCCTCCGGGACATCCCGATAATCATACTGACCGCCAAGGGCCAGATGAAGGACCTCTTCGAGCTTTCCTCGAACATCTTCGCCTTCGTGGAGAAGCCTTTCGAGCCCAAGAACCTTGTCAAGATAGTGCGCGACGCGCTGGCCTCCAAGCAATGAGCGGCAATACCCTCCAGGAGATAGTCGGCCACAACTACGGGAAGATCAAGTCCCTCCGCGAGCAGGGTATAGACCCCTATCCGCGCCGTTTCCAGGTTACCCATGCCGCCGCCGACGCGCTGAAGCAGCCGGCGGATACGCAGGTCCGCTGCGCCGGCCGCGTGGTGCTGCTGCGCATGATGGGCAAGGCGGCCTTCGCCCACATCAAGGACGGCACAGGCAAGATACAGATCTACGTTAAGAAAGACGCCGTCGGAGAGAAGGATTACGAGACCTTCAAGAAGTTCGTCGGCGTCGGCGACTTTCTGGGAGTGGAAGGCAAGCTCTTCGTCACCAAGACAGGCGAACTTACCGTCAGCGTGGAAAAGCTCACCATCCTCTCGAAGTCCGTGCGGCCTCTGCCCGAAAAGTGGCACGGCCTCACCGACCCCGAGACCCGCTATCGCGAGCGTTCCCTGGACCTCATCTCCAACGACGAGGTCAGGCAGATATTCGTCAACCGCGCCCGGATAGTTTCTGGCGTGCGGCAGGTGCTCGACGGCGACGGCTACCTGGAGGTCGAGACCCCCGTGCTCTGCGCGCAGGCCGGCGGCGCCTCCGCCCGGCCGTTCGTGACTTTTCACAACGTTTACAAGAACGAGCTCTACATGCGCATCGCCACCGAGCTGCCGCTCAAGAAGCTCATCATCGGCGGCTTCGACGGCGTATACGAGATAGGCCGCATCTTCCGCAACGAAGGCGTGGACACCAGCCATAACCCCGAGTTCACCTCGCTGGAGGCGTACAAGGCCTACGGCGACTACAACACGATGGCCGAACTGGCCGAAAAGATCTTCGCCCGGTGCTCGGAACTGACCGGCGTCACCGAAGTGGACTACAACGGGATGCGGATAAACCTCAAGCCCCCGTTCCGCCGCGTCTACCTCCCCGAGATATGGAAAGAGAAGACCGGTCATGATATCCACGAGGTGCTCAGCGGCAAGTCGTTCAACCGCGAAGCGCTGCGCGCGCTGGCCCGGGAGAAGGGCGTCGGCTTCTCCGACGACACGCCTTCCGCCAAGATCTTCGACAGGATGTTCGAGACCCTCGTTCAGGCCGACCTCGAGCAGCCCACGTTCGTCATGGACCACCCTACCGCCATCACCCCGCTGGCCAAGTGCAAGGAGGGGGACGAGTCCATCGTGGAGCGTTTCGAGCTGTTCGTCGCCAAGATGGAGCTCGCCAACGCCTACACCGAGCTCAACGACCCCGAGGACCAGAAGGACCGGCTGCTCGAGCAGGTGCGCCAGCGCAGCGAGGAGAAGAACGCCGAGGCCGACGTGCTCGACAAGGATTTCATCGAGGCCATGGAATATGGCATGCCCCCGACGGGCGGCATAGGCATAGGCATCGACCGCCTGGCCATGCTGTTCTCGGGCAAGTCCTCGATACGGGAAGTGATACTCTTCCCGCTGCTTAAGCCGGTCGACCAACCGCAGTAACCGCCCGCCGGCGCGGGCGCAGAGTAATATGGCTCCAGAGACGTTCATCGCCCTCCGTTACCTCAGCGCCAAGCGCAAGGGACTGTTCTCCGTGGTCACCACGCTCATCGGCGTGGCCGGCGTCTCGCTCGGCGTCGCCGCCCTCATCGTAACGCTGTCCATCATGGACGGCTTCCAGACCGACATCCGCCGCAAGATAGTGGACGCGCAGGCCCATATCGTGGTCTACGGCCAGATGCGCCCCGGCGACGGGGAACGCGCCGCGGCCAGGATAGCGGCCGCGCCGGGCGTGGAGGCGGTCTCGGCTTTCGCCCTCGGCCAGGGTATCATCACTTTCGACAACCGCTCTACCGGGGCAGTGGTCCGGGGAGTGGAGCCCGACGCCGAGGCCCGGGTGAATTCCCTGAAGGACTCGCTGGTGCGCGGCTCCTGGGACGGCCTCGCTCCGTCGGGCGGGGTTCCCGGCATAATCCTCGGCGAGGAGCTGGCGAAGAACCTGGGGGCCTGGACCGGCGACGAGGTGATACTGGTCTCGCCGCGCTCGGCCGACTCGGGCCTGGGCCTGCTGCCGCGCATGAAGAAGTTCCGCGTCGCCGGCCTCTCCCGAACCGGCTACTACGAGTACGACAATACAATGGCTTACTGCGGCCTGAAAGAGGCTTCGCAGTTCTTCGGCATGGGGGGCGAGCCCAACGGCTTCGGCGTCAGGCTCAAGGACATGGACCTGGCCGCGCCGGCGGCCGAATCCCTGCGCGTCTCCCTCGGCTTTCCTTTCACGGTCAAGACCTACGCCGACATGAACCGCACGCTCTTCGCCGCGCTGAAGCTGGAGAAGTTCGTCATGTCTCTGGTGCTGGCGCTCATCATACTGGTGGCGACCTTCACCATCGCTTCCAACCTGCTGATGATGACCGTGGAAAAGATGCGCGACATAGGGATCCTGCGCGCCATGGGCGCCGGGCCGGGTCTGATACGCCGCGTCTTCCTGCTGGAGGGGGCCCTGATCGGCCTCGCCGGCACTCTGCTCGGCGTGCTGCTGGGCGTTGGGATCTCCCTCTTTATAGGGCATTACCCCGTCATAGAGCTGCCGTCGGACATCTATTACGTGACCAAGGTCCCCGTCAAGCTGGACGCGCTGGACATACTCCTCACCGCGCTGGCCAGCTTCGGCCTCTGCTCGCTTAGCGCCCTCTACCCGGCCTCCCGCGCCGCGAAGCTCAACCCCGTGGACGCGATACGTTATGGATAATATCGTAGAGCTCGAAAGCGTCAGCAAGAGCTATACCCAGGGCCGCGAGCAGATGCTGGTCCTGGAGGAAGTGGATATGCACATCCGCAGGGGGGAATTCGTCGCGCTGACCGGCCCCTCCGGCTCGGGCAAGTCCACGCTGCTGCACCTCATCGGGCTGCTCGACGATTCCTTCAGCGGCACGCTGCGCGTCTTCGGCCACGGAGCCGGCTCCCTCGACGAGGGAGAGCGCTCGCGCCTGCGCCGTGACAAGCTGGGTTTCGTCTTCCAGTTCGACTCTCTGCTTCCCGAGTTCACCGTCCTGGAGAACATCGATATGCCCGCCCGCCTGGCAGGCCGCCCGGACCCGGACAAAGCCCTGGCCCTGCTGGAGCGCTTCGGCCTGGCCGAGATAGCCGGCAAGGTCCCGATGGAGATCTCGGGCGGCGAGAAGCAGCGCGCCGCAATACTGCGCGGCCTGCGCAACTCGCCGGAGTTGCTGATCGCCGACGAGCCGACTGGCAACCTGGACCGGCACAACGCCAAAATAGTCCTCGACGACCTCCGGGAGATCGGCGCGCGCGGAACCGCCGTCCTGATGGTCACCCACAACGAGGAGGCCGCCCGCTGCGCTTCCAGGATACTTCGGCTGGAGGCCGGCAAACTCTCCGAGGTGCGGCTCTGATGCTCTGCCGGGATTGTCATAAGGCCCAGGCCACCGTCTTTCTAAAGGCCGCGATAAACAACAAGGTCACCGAGATGCATCTCTGCGCCGCCTGCGCGCTCAAGCGCAGCGAGAGGCACGCGGGCGAGCACGAACCGGCCGGCCTGGGCCCGATGGGCGGCTTCGTCAAGGAACTGCTTCCCAGCGAGCGGCGCCAGCTGGCCTGCGGCGAATGCGGCCTCAAGTACGCCGAATTCCGGGAGAGCGGCCGGCTGGGCTGCCCCTCCTGCTACAGGTATTTCGGGACGCAGCTGCGCGAACTGCTCGCCCGCATACACGGCTCCTGCTCCCACGCCGGTCGCCGGTACCGGGATACCCTCTCCGGCCTTTCCGACAGGGAACGGGCGGAAAAAATGGCGGCCCTGCGCGCGGCTCTTAAAGTCGCGGTCGAGAGGGAGGATTTCGAGGCCGCCGCCAGGCTGCGCGACGAGGTCCGGGAGCTCGAAAATGGCCGCTAGGCTGCTCTCCTGGTTCCGCGACCGCATAAACTGGGCCGCCGCGGAGGGGGACTGGCCGGACATCGTCTTCTCCACGCGGGTGCGCTTCGCCCGCAATATACACGGCTTCCCTTTCCCCGCGCGCGCTTCCCGCCAGGCGCAGTCGGAACTGCGGCGCCGCGCCCTCGAGGCGATAAAGGCTTCCCGGCTTTTCCCGCGGTCGAAAGAGGCGGCCCTGGAAACACTTTCGCCGCTGGAGAAGCGTTTCCTCGTGGAGCGCCGCCACATCTCCCACAATCTCGCCGCGGCAACAGGCGCGCAGTCCGTTGTCATCGCTTCGGACGAGACGCTCTCGGCCATGATCAACGAGGAGGATCACCTGCGCCTGCAGGCCATACTGCCGGGTTTCTCAGTCGATAAATGCCTGGAGCTGGCCTCCGCGGCGGAGGCCGGACTGGGGGAACTGCTCCCCTACGCCTACGGCTCCGAGTTCGGCTTCCTGACCGCCTGCCCCACCAATACCGGCACCGGCATGCGCGTTTCCTGCATGGTCCACCTGCCGGCGCTCGGGCGCACGGGCCGCCTCGGCGCCGTGCTCGAAAGCCTCTCCCACCTCGGCGTTACCGCGCGGGGCATGTACGGCGAGGGGACCTATGTGCTCGGCGACCTTTACCAGGTCTCCAACTCCGTCTGCCTGGGCCGCGGCGAGGCCGATTTCGCCGAGAGCGTGCGCAGGGTAATACGCAACCTGATAAATTTTGAGATCAAAGCGCGCGAGGACCTCCTGCGGCCGTCCCTGCGCCTCAAGACCGAGGACGCCGTGCACCGCGCCCGCGCGATCCTTTCCTGCGCGCGGCTGATGAGCTACGAGGAATTCATGCAGAACTCCTCCCTTGCCCGCATGGGGCTGGCCATGGGGCTGCGCCTGGGGCTGGACCTGGACACCCTCAACCAGATGACCATACAGGCCCAGCCGGCCCATCTTTCCGTCCGCGCCGGCAGGGAGCTTTCACCGGAGCGGCGGGACGAGGCCAGGGCGGAGTTCGTCCGGTCGCGGCTGGGTTGAACTTTGCTTTGCCACTCTATTTATAATTAAATGTAGGCCATGTACCTCAAACACTGGAACCTGCGCAAGCCGCCTTTCGAGAACACCCCGGACACCGATTTCTTCTATGAATCGGAGAAGCACCGGGAGGCCTCCTCGCGCCTGCGCTACGTGGTGGAGGAGCGCAAGGCCTGCGCCGTGCTGACGGGCGTATACGGCTGCGGCAAGACCCTGGTGCTCCGCGCCCTGGAGCGCGAGTATAAAAAAAAGGGCTGCGTCTTCTCCTTCGTCAATAACCCCCGCCTCGACGACCTCGGCCTGCTGCGCATGATACTGCACAATTTCACCGGCTATAATGTCCCGCGCAGCAAAGAGGACGTCCTCATGGGCCTGGAGAAGTTCGTGCGCGAGACCTACAACGACGGCAAGCACGTCGTTATAGCCATAGACGAGTCGCAGCTTATAGACAACGAACACGTGTTCGAAGAGCTGCGGCTGCTGCTCAACTTCCAGACCGAGACCAGGTTCCTGGTGACGCTGCTGCTCTCGGGCCAGCCCGAACTCAGGGAGAAGCTCGATTCCAACAAGCAGTTCAGCCAGCGTATCACGCTCAGCTATAACCTCCCCGCGCTGGACCGCGAGGAGACGGCGGCCTACGTGCGTCACCGGCTGGGCGTGGCCGGCGGTTCCGACGGGATATTCCTGCCCGAGGCTCTCGACCTGGTCTACGAGCGCTCCGGCGGCATACCCCGCTGGATAAACAATATCGCCAACATGAGCCTGCTGGCGGCCTTTTCCAAAGGCGTGCCGGCAGTGGACTCCGCGCTGGTGGCGGAGGGCGCCGAGAGCGCCAGGCAATAAGGGGGAATTTTATGAGGATACTCGGCATAGGGGCCCATCCGGACGATCTGGAGATCGGCTGCGGCGGCCTGCTCGCCAGGCTTTCCAAGTCGGGCCACAAGGTCGCCATGCTGGTCCTTTCGGACGGGGGAGTCGGGGGGACGGAGTCGGTCAGGAGGCGGGAGCAGGAGCGGGCGGCCGCGCTGCTAAAGGCCCGCCTGATGTGGGGCGGGTGGAAGGATACCGAAATGGCTCTGGACCGCTCCCTGATCCGCCGCGTAGAGGACGCCATCGCCGAATGCCGCCCCGACCTTATACTGGTCAACAGCCCCGACGACACGCACCAGGACCACCGCGCCGCCGCCCAGGCCGTCGTCACGGCCGCCCGATATTCGCCCAACCTCCTGTTCTACGAGGTGCCGACAACCATCAATTTCGCGCCGTCGCTGTTCGCCGACATCGACGGCGTGCTGGCCACCAAGGTCCGCCTTCTTAAATGCCACTCCTCGCAGGTCTACAAGACCCGGGTCAAGAACCTTTCCATAGTGGAGAGCGCCCGCAGCGCGGCCGTCTTCCGCGGCTTCCAGGGGCGCGTAAAGTACGCGGAGGGCTTCATGCCCCAGCGCGCCATGCTCGACTCCCTGCTGGGGCTTAAAAAATGATGAGGAGGGCCAGGGACGTCACTTTCTTCCTGGCCCTGGCCGGCCTGCTGGCCATACTTCCCCCGGGCGGTTTTTCCGCCTGGACCTGGACCAGCGGCCAGCGCTGGATCTATATCTTCTTCATCGCTTTCTTTTTCTGCTCGCTGGCCGTGCCGCTGGCCGCCTGGGCGGCGCGCCGCCTGGG
>DNQL01000058.1 GCA_003500765.1 Elusimicrobiota bacterium
GGAGGCGGCCCGCGCCGCGGCCGAGGCGGCGGCGAGAGAGGCCGCGGAACTCGATGTCAGGCTGGAGGTCTCCGGCGCCGCCAGCGCGGAGATAAACGGCGACCGGGACCGACTGTTCCAGGCCGTCCGCCACATGGTGCGCAACGCCGTGTTATTCAACAAGCCCGGCGGGCTGGTCAGGGTGGAGGTAGTCGATTCGCCGGAGGCGGCGCTGGTGCGGGTCTCCGACACCGGCGAGGGGATACCGAAGGAGAAGCTCGGCTCCCTCGGCGAGCCCTTCTACCAGGCCGCCGACTACCTGACGCGCAGGGTCGGGGGCCTGGGGCTGGGCCTGGCCGTGATAAAGCGGACGGCGGAGGCCCATAAAGGCCGCGTGACGGTCTCCAGCGAACCGGGCAGGGGAAGCGTCTTCACGCTGACGCTGCCTAAAGAAATGTGCAAAACGAAAGAGAGCGCATGAGCGGGAAAAGAGCGGAACAAAGCGGCTGGCCGTCTTCGGCGGCCTCCGCCGGGCGGGTGACGGCGGACACGCAACGGCGGCCGCGAAGACAAATTTCGGGAAGGGGACGGCGATGAAGGAAAGCGCAAAAACGCTGGCGCTGATCGTGGACGACGGCCCGGGCATAGTGGAACTGATCTCGGAAAAGCTGGCCCGCGAAGGAATAGAGACGGTTTCGGCCGGCACCGCGGAAGAGGCCGAAACGGTCATAGGCGACCGCCGCCCCGACATCACACTGGTGGACTATTCGCTGCCCGGCCGCAACGGCCTGCAACTGATGGAAAGCGTCCGGGGCAAGCTGGCCGCCGCCGGCGGAGACTGCCCCCCGTTCATCGTAATAACCGGCCACGGCGATGAGCGGCTGGCGGTGGAAGCGATGAGGCTGGGCGCCGTCGATTACCTGATAAAGGACGCGGAATTCCTCTCCAAAGTGGGCCCGGCCGCGGTCCGCGCCCTGCGCGAGTACAAAACACGCCGGCAGCTGGCCGAGAGCGAGAGCAGGTTCCGGACGCTCTTCGAATGCGGCAACGACGCGGCCTTTGTCCACCCCTTCGGAAAGGACGGGGTCCCCGGTAAATTCACCGCCGTGAACGACGTGGCCTGCGCCAGGCTGGGCTACACCCGGGAGGAACTGCTGGATATGGGCCCAGCCGATGTAGACGCGGACGGCATGGACGATAAACGCCGGGCGGCCCTGGAGCGGTTGGCCTCGACCGGTCACGCCATTTTTATCATGGTGCACAAAGCGAAGAACGGAGACCGTATACCCGTCGAGATCTCGGCCAGCCGCTTCGAGACCGCCGGCGGGGTCTTCCTGGTATCGATATGCCGCGACATTACCGAAAGAGTAAAGGCGGAAACGGCCCTGCGGCACAGCGAAGCCCGCTTCCGCGCCTTTTTCAGCGACCTGCCGATGGGCGTGGCCTTGTTGCGCCCGCTGGACGGGGGCGCCGATTTCGAATTCTTAGATTTCAGCCCGGAAGCGGAACGGATAGAGGGCTTAAAAAAAGAAAGCGTCCTGGGCAGGAAAGTCACGGATGTTTTCCCCGGGGTAGGGGCCCTGGGACTGCTGAAGGTTTTCTCGGAAGTCCTGGCCGACGGCAAACCGCGCACATTGACCTCCTCCTATTACAAAGACTCCAGGAATCAGGGCTGGCGGGAGAACACCGTCTTCCGCCTGCCGGACGGCCTGATAGCTTCGGTATACCGCGACACGACCGCGGAGGAAACCGCGAAACTGGAGATCAGGGAAAAAGAGGAAAAGTACCGCGCGCTGCTGGAAAGCCTGCCGGACATAGTCATGAACTTCGACAGGGAGTTACGCCACACCTATGTCTCCGAGAACGTCTCCCTGACGGGAATGGAAGCCCGGCAGTTCCTGAACAGGACGCACGCCGAACTGGGCTTCCCGCCGGATCTGTGCCGGCTGCTCGAGGAGAAACTCAAGAGCGTCTTCGGGCGCGGGAAGCCGGCCGAGACCGAGTTCGAGGCCGACCTGCCGACCGGCAGGAAGGTCTACAACTGGCGCCTCACCCCGCAGCGCGACCCGGACGGCGAGGTGGTGTCCGTGACCACGCTGGCGCGGGACATCACGGACTACCGTTCTCTCGAGACTGATTACCGGCAGCTGTTCGACTCCATGCTGGACGGTTTCGCCCTTCACGAAATGATCCTGGACGGGGACGGCCGCCCGGCCGATTACCGTTTCCTGAGACTCAACCCCGCCTTCGAGCGGCTTACCGGCCTGAAGGCTGCGGAGACGGAAGGCCGCACCGCCCTTGAAATACTCGGAGACGACGCGAAGGAATGGGTGGAGATATACGGCAAAGTGGCCCTGACCGGAGAACCCGCCAGTTTCGAAAAGTTCATCAAGCTGCTGGACAGGTATTACGCCATACTGGCCTTCCGGCCGCGGCCCGGCCAGTTCGCCGCCATATTCACGGACGTGACCGAGCAGAAAAAAGCCGAAACGACCCTGCGCGAAAATGCCGCGATGCTGGAGATGGCGGGCAGGTTTGCCCGGTTCGGCGCCTGGAGCGTGGACCTGGCCGCCGGGGTCTGCCATTGGTCCGACGAAGTGGCCGCCATACACGAGGAACCGGCGGGATTTTCCCCTCCCTTGGAGAAGGGCATCAACTATTACGCCCCGGAGTGGCGGGAAAAGATAAACGCCGTTTTCGCCGCCTGCGCCGGCGGTGGAACTCCCTACGACGAGACGATGGAGATAATCACGGCAAAGGGCAACCGCCGCTGGGTGCGCGCCATAGGCCGGGCCGAGCGGGACGCCGACAACCGGATAATGAGGGTGAGCGGCTCCTTCCAGGACATAACCGATCGCAAGCGCATGGAAGAGGACCTGCTCAAGTCGCAGAAGGTGGAATCGCTGGGCATGCTGGCCGGCGGCATAGCGCACGACTTCAACAATATCCTTACCGGCATAACAGCCAACCTCTCGATGCTGATATCAAAAGCCGGCGGGGAAGGCGAGACGGGCGAGGCACTGAACGAAGCGCTGGCCGCCGCCAATACGGCCAAGGGTCTGACCCGCCAGCTGCTGGCCTTCGCCGAAGGCGGCAAACCGCTCAAGAAAGAGCTGGACGCGGGGCGCGCCGTGGCGGAAGCGGCGCGGCTGGCGCTGCGCGGTTCCTCCTGCTCGCCAGAACTTAATATCGCGCCGGACCTCTGGTCGGTGGAGGCCGACGAAACGCAGCTCTCGCAGGTGATAGTAAACCTGGTCACCAACGCGGCGCAGTCCATGCCCGGCTGCGGGAAAGTGACCGTCGCCGCCGTCAACGAGGGCGGCGCGGGGTCGCCCTCCCTTAAGATAACCGTCGCCGACACCGGCACAGGCATACCCGGAAAATACCTGAAGGACATATTCGACCCCTATTTCACCACCAAGAAACAGGGCCACGGCCTGGGCCTCACCATGGCTTACTCCATAATCAAAGGTCACGGCGGCGATATACGAGCGGAGTCCGAACAGGGCCGCGGCACCGTCTTCACTATAACCCTGCCGGCCACCGGCCGGCGCCCGGCCGGAACCCCGGCCGTCTCCCCCGCGCCCGAGACCGGCCATGGCAGGGTGCTGGTGATGGACGACGAGGAAGTGGTGCTCAAGGCCTGCCGCCGCATGATAACCTCGCTGGGCTATGAATGCGCCCTGGCCGGGGACGGCGAGGCAGCGCTCAAAGCCTACGAGGCGGCGGCCGCCGAAGGGAAGCCTTTCGACGCCGTCATCATGGACATAACCATACAGGGCGGCATGGGCGGCCGCGAGGCCGTCGCCGAGCTGCGCAAAAAGCATCCGGACGCGAAAGTCATAGCCTCCAGCGGCTACGCCTCGGGCGCGCCCGTCTCGGAGTACGCGGCGATGGGCTTTGACGGCCTGCTGGCGAAACCCTATAATTATGACGAGATGGCGGCGCTGCTCAAGAAGACGATAGGCGGGAAATGAAGGAAAGAATACTTTTAGTGGACGACGACCGGCAGATGCTGGGCGTGATGCGCCGGCACCTGGAGGCGCGCGGCTACTCCGTCTCGTTCACGGACAATCCTTCCGAAGGGCTGATACTGGCCCGCGACCTCAAGCCCGCGGCCGTCATCACCGACGCCGAGATGCCCGGCATGGACGGCCTCACGCTGTGCCGCGCGGTCAAGGAAAGCGCGGGCAGGGGCGGCCTGCCCGTGATACTCATCTCCGGCAAGATGACCGACGAGGAAGACATACTCTCCGCCTACGACAAGGGAGCGGACGACTACCTCATCAAACCATTCTCGATGCCCATAATGCTGGCGAAAGTCTCGGCCGTGCTGCGGCGCTATTCGGCGCAGGCCGAAGCCGGTGAACGGATAAAGTCGGAGGGGATAGAACTGAATCCCGAGGCCAGGACGGTGAGCGTGAAAGGTTCGCCGGTGAAGCTCACCCGCAAGGAATTCGACCTGCTGGCGCTGCTGCTGACCAGCCCCGGCAAGGTGCTCTCCCCCTCCTTTCTGCTCGAGCGCGTCTGGGGCCATGACCCGGCCGACTACAACGATACCCACACCGTGGAAGTGCACCTCTCCAATCTCAGGAAAAAGCTGGGGCCGGAACTGTCCGCCAGGATAGCCAGCGTCACCGGCGTCGGCTACAAGTTCGACTAGCTTCCGGAAAACTCAATCGCGGATACTGTCCCCGGAATTAAAGAGCGGGGCCAGGTCCGGGTCCTTCCTTACTTTCAGCACCACCGAAATAAAATCCGGCCTGGCCAGGTATTTGGCCGCCAGCCTGCCCCCCCGGGTACGGCCCTGAGCGCTTTCAACGCCTTAAGCGGCTCGCGCGGGTCGGCTTCGGCCAGGACCCTGGCGGCCTCCGGGTTCTTCTCCAGGTCCTCCAGCAGTTCTTTCACCACCGGCCGGTCGCCGTATTTAAGAAGCGCGCGGCGGAGCATCTCTTCTTTCGAAGACCCCGGCCCGGACGCGGGAGGGGCGGCCGGTACCGGCGGAACCGACGGAAGCCGGGCCTCTCCTGCCGCGCCCGGTGTCCCGCGCCACGGGACAAAAACGTAAAAAGCC
>DNQL01000069.1 GCA_003500765.1 Elusimicrobiota bacterium
GCAGGGCTGCCCCGGCACGGCTCGGGCCGCGGCCGCGGCGGTATCGGTCATACTGCTCTTCGGCGGGATGTTCTACGGACTCTCGCTGCTGCTCCCGGGCAATATCGGCCCGCTGCTGATGCTGGTATAAGGAAAGACTGAAGGATAATGTTCGAGTATCCGCGCCATTTCGACGTGATAGTCGTAGGAGGAGGCCACGCCGGCTGCGAAGCCGCGCTGGCCCCCGCGCGCATGGGACTGCGCGTCCTGCTGCTGACGCAGGACCTCGACACCGTGGCGCAGATGTCGTGCAACCCGTCGATAGGAGGCGTGGCCAAGGGGCAGGTCGTGCGGGAGATAGACGCTCTGGGCGGCGAGATGGGCCGCAACGCCGACCGCTCCGCGCTGTCCTACCAGCAGCTCAACGCCTCGAGGGGTGCGGCCGTGCGCTCGCCGCGGGCACAATGCGACAAGAAGCTCTACCAGTTCTCGATGAAGCGCGTGCTCGAGGGGCAGGAGCGGCTGGAACTGATGCAGGACGAGGCCGCCCGTCTCGCCTTCGACGGCTCCAGGCTCGCCGGCGTAGTCACACTGCGCGGCGTCCTTTACCGGGGGAGTTCCGTTATACTGTCCGCCGGGACCTTCCTTAAAGGCCTCATACATCTCGGTTCGCACACCGCGCGCGGCGGCCGCGTCAATCATTTTCCCAGCGACGCGCTTTCGGACGACCTGCGCGCGCTGGGCTTCCGCCTGGGCCGGCTCAAGACCGGGACTCCGATGCGCATCAACGGCCGCGGCATAAACTTCTCCGCCTGCGAGGAGCAGAAACCCGACGACCCGCCGAGGATATTCTCCCATTTCGGGACAATACCCGCCAGGCGCTGGCTGTCCTGCTGGATAACCCGCACCACCCCGGAACTGCTGACGGTGATAAACGCCAACCTGCACCGATCGCCGCTCTATTCAGGCCGCATCAGCGGCACGGGGCCGCGCTATTGCCCGTCGATAGAGGACAAAGCCGTGAAGTTCCCTCACAGGGAATCTCACCAGGTTTTCCTGGAGCCGGAGGGCTACGACACGATGGAATATTACGTCAATGGCCTCTCGACCAGCCTGCCCGAGGACGTACAGCTGGAGATGCTGCGCACCGTGCCGGGGCTGGAGAAGGCGGAACTGGTCCGCCCCGGCTACGCCATAGAGTACGATTATTCGAGCCCTCTCCAGCTCAAGCCCACGCTGGAGAGCAAATCCGTGCCGGGCCTTTATTTCGCGGGGCAGATAAACGGCACCACCGGCTACGAGGAGGCCGCCGCGCAGGGACTGGTAGCGGGAGTTAACGCGGCCTGCGCGCTGAAAGGACTGGAGCCACTGGTCCTTTCCCGCGACCGCTCTTATATCGGCGTCATGATAGACGACCTGACGGCCAAGGACGTGGACGAGCCCTACCGTCTTTTCACCTCGCGGGCGGAATACCGTCTGCTGCTGCGCCAGGACAACGCCGATATGCGCCTGATAGAGTCGGGATTCCGCCTCGGACTGGTGGACGCCGCCCACAGGCCGGCCTGGGAACGCTACCGGGCGGCGGTGGAAAAATTCTCGAAGGGCCGTTCCGCGCCGAACGCAGAAGGACCGGAGCTGAGCCCCTGGTCGGAGGAGCGCGCCGCCGAGCACGCGGACATCGAGCGCCGCTACGCGGGCTACATAGCCCGCAACCTGCGCGAGGCCGAGAAGATGCGCCGCCTGGAGGGCTTCCCGCTGCCGGGGGATTTCGACTACGCCGGCCTGCGCGGGCTGCTGACCGAGTCGCGCCAGAAACTCTCCGCCGTGAGGCCGCTCACGCTGGGCCAGGCCTCGCGCATCCCCGGCGTCACGCCGGCCGATGTGCAGCTGCTCTGGGCCGCCGCGGAAAAACTGAGGAGGGCTCCCCGTGGCCGCTGAATTCCCCGCGCTTCCTGCGGACTGGGGGCTGCAACTGTCCCGGGAGCAGCTGGACAAACTGGCCATGTACGCTNNAGGCCGGCCTGCGCGAAATGAGCGGCAGGCTCAACCTGGTCTCTCCCTCCGACCTGGCCGCCATAGAAACGCGTCACATAACAGATTCACTGGCCGGCGCCGCGCCGCTGCGCCGCCTCCTCCCCGGCGGGGGAACGGTTCTGGACGCCGGCTCGGGCGCGGGTTTCCCCGGCGTACCCCTGGCAATAGCCATGCCGGAAATGGACTTCACTTTCTGCGATTCCAGCCTGCGACGCTTCCAGTTCCTCACCTGGATAACCGCCAGGCTGGGCTTGCGCAACGCGCGCGCCCTTCACGCGCGGCTGGGCCAGTGGAAAGGCCCTCTCTATTCCGCGGTTATCCAGCGGGCCATGGGACAACTTGAAAACATACTGCCCCAATGCTTAAATATAACGTCTCCGGGGGGATATTTCCTGGCCTGGCAGACATCGGCGCAGGTCGAGGCTGACCGGCCGGCCGTATCCGCGGCCCTGGCCGCGGCCGGCGGAGAACTCAAGGAGGACGCCCGCTATTCCCTCCCCGGGGAAAAAGAAGGGCGGCACATACTGGTCTTCGGCAGAAAAGGATAAAGTCCCGCTTATGCACATACTCAATCACTTTTTCATCCCGTTCGCGCTGATACTCATCGGCTTCGCGATATTCTTCTCCGAGCCGGAGACGGCCGTCACCCGCTTCTCCTTCGCCGTCCTGCTGGCGGCCTTCGCCCTCAATTTCTGGATAAACCGCAACACCTACCGCTTCGTGCGCTGGATACGCGCGCTGCGCGCGGCGACCGTCTGGGTCAACCTCCTGACCGCGGCCGTCCTTTTCTACCTGCTGGGCGGCTACTGGGCTCCCATGTGGCTGCTCTTCACAATGCCCCCGGCGGCGGGAGGCATGTTCATGACCAGGGCCGGTACGGCGCTTACCGCTTGCGCGGCCGCCGCTCTCATGCTGGGCATCTACCTCTTCCGGGGCGCGCGCTTCGCGCTTATAGCGGACCCGGAGATAACAACCTACGCCGACGCGCTGCGCCAGGTCCTGGCAACCGGGCAGGTCTGGGGACAGGCGGCCATACACGCCCTTTTCATAATCGTTTTCGCCCTCTTCGTGCAGGCGATGTCGGAGATGGTGGTCAAGATGCGCGACTCGATGCGGTGATCGCCCCGGGCTGAGCGAGGGGCGCTACAAATGGACATATTAGCGCGGTTAAGACTGCTCTTCTGGTCGCTGGTGCTCGTCATCTGGGGCCTGTTCATGTATCAGTACATGAACGAGGACATGTCGGCCCTGCCGCAGATACGCCTGGCCAAGAACCCGTTCAGCAAACCCTCCACTACTTATAAGATAGCCAGGCACACTTCGAAACCCGGGATCTATGTCCCGCCCTCCGCGCCGGCCATGAATACCGTAGAGCGCTCCACCCGGCCGGCCGCCGGCACGCAATCGCTGGTGGTGGGGAACCTGCCCTCCGCGCCCGACATGATACCGGGCCACGCCCAGGCGGAGAAGGTCGCCATACACCAGGCCATAGCGGACGCGGAAAAAGCGTCCTACCCTCCGCTGCCCGCAGGCTTCGCCGCCGCCGAGACGCGGCATTTCGTGGTGTACGAGGAGGGGACCGCGGTCTCCGAAGAACTCACCGCGCAGCTGGAGAACCTGCACGGCAATATCATGCTCGACCTGGTCGCCTTCTCGCCGTGGACCCGGGAGAAAAAAGTCTTCATATACTACTGCCGCGAGCAGGCCACCTATCAGCGCCTGACCGGGCGCCCGGCCTGGTCGGGGGGGGCGGCCAGCCTCAGCGAGCGCAAGATATATCTTTACCACAGTTCCGAAGCTTTCGGCATACTCGCGCACGAGCTGACGCATATTTATTTCGACAGTTTCTTCCCGGCCGAGCGCCCCAGCCCGCTGTGGCTGAGCGAAGGCATCGCGACCTTCGTCCAGTCTGAGCGGGGCCTCTCCGCGCCGCGCTGGCTTTCGGAGAACCTCAGGATACTTTCCGCCGGCGGCGGATTCAAACTGGAGGACCTGGTCCGCATCGACGACATGTCGGACGCCGACGAGGACAGCGTGCGCCTCTGGTACGCGCAGTCATACAGCGTCACGCGTTTCCTGATGCGCGCCAAGACCGGCGACGCTTTCTACATGTTCTGCCGCAACCTGCGCGACGGTCAGCCCGTCTCCCAGGCCATGTACCGCGCCTACGGAATGCCTTACAACAGGATGTCCTCGCTCGAGTACGCCTGGCGCTACGACCTCAAGACGGGGAAGATCTCGGGCATACAGTAAACACCAATAGTCTTCCTTATATATAAGGCCGCGGTTGATAAGTATCAATCGCGGCCTGTTTTTTAAACATCCGGAAAACAACAAAAAACTATTGTAAAACAATGCTTTTTATATGCCCCTATTGACAATAATAGGTTCATTGTCTATACTTTGGTTCCAGTGGTGGAAAGTGGTGTGAAGTGTTTTAATAGTGGGTTAAAAGGGTTTACAGTAGAGCACGAAAAAAATGGGCGCACTGTACGGAGAATACGACCACGCGATAGATCCGAAAAGCCGGATCTTCATTCCGTCCCGCTTCCGCCAGGAACTGCAGAAAGAAGACAAGTCCCATTTCATGCTCACCGTCGGATTCGACCGTTCCCTTAGCTTGTTCCTGCCCTCAAAATGGGATGAACTCATCTCCAACAACATGGAGATATTCAAGTACGAGAACAAGGAAGAGGAACGGGCATTTAAGCGGTACTTCTTCGGCAACGCGGTGGACGCCGCGCTGGACGAGCAGGGCAGGATCCTGCTGCCGGCCAAGCTCAAGTCTTTCGCGGGCCTCAAGAAGCAGATAGTAATACGCGGCGTAGGCAACAAGGCGGAAATATGGGATGCGCAGTGCTGGCTGGAATACAAAAAACTGAAGGTCGACCCCTCGCTGGAAAAATTCAGCAAGATCTTCGACTTATGAGCGAGTGCTACGGGCACGAACCCGTCATGGCCGCCCAGACGGCCGACCTCATGGTCACGGATAAGGACGGGGTGTACCTCGACGCGACCCTCGGCATGGGGGGACACGCCCGCGCCGTCCTGGAGCGCCTGGGCCCCAAGGGGCGCCTGGTGGGCCTGGACTGGGACCCGGAGATGGCCGCGTACGCGCGCCGCAACCTGGCCGATTTCGGCTCCCGCGTGACCGTCATCGAATCCAATTTCGCCAACCTGGACGAGGCCCTCCGCCGCGAGGGAATAGAGTCCGTCTCTGGCGCCCTGTTCGACCTGGGCGTATCCTCGCTCCATTTCGACAAGCCCTCGCGCGGCTTCAGCATACGCAACGACGGCCCGCTGGACATGCGCATCAATCCCTCCAACCCGCTTACGGCGGCGGCGATAATCAACCAGTGGCCGTACGAGCAGATAGAACACCTGATACGCGTGGTAGGAGAGCGCTGGTCGACCCGGATCAGCCGCGCCATAATCCAGAAGCGGGAAAAGAAGCCGATAGAGACCACCGGCGAACTGGCCCGCATAATCGAGAACGCCGTGCCCGTGCGCGGCCTCAAGACGCACCCGGCGACCAGGACCTTCCTGGCGGTGCGCGTCGCCGTCAACTACGAGTTCGACAACCTGACCCGAGGCATGCAGAAGGTCGCCTCCTTCGTAAAGCCCGGGGGCAGGATGGGCGTAATCACTTTCCACTCCCTTGAAGACCGCATCGTAAAAGAGACCTTCCGGCTGAAGATCAAGCTGGGGGACTGGAACCCGGTAACGCGCAAGCCCGCCGTGCCCTCCGACGAGGAGACCGCGGCGAACAGGCGCGCCCGGAGCGCGAAGCTGAGGGTGATAGAAAAAGTCCAGGAGGGAAAATGAACCCCAAGAACATGTTCAGGGCCGGAAGAAAACTCAACCGCCTGCTTACGGGCAAGGGCCGCGGGCCCGCTCTGCCGGAGCTGGGCCAGCTGGAGCCGACCAAGATATTCTACCTCTGGGAAAAGCACTCGCTTCGCCGCATAGAGCTTTTCAGCATGGAGTAACCGGCGATGCAGAGGCGCGCGAGAAATTCGGCATTGAAGGTCCTGCTGGGGGTAAGCGCCCTGTGCTTCCTCTACGCCTGGCAGGGCGTCGAGGCCACGCGCACCGGTTACGAGATAGAGAAGCTGCGCAGGGAAATGCGGGACATCGAGCACTCCAACGACTACCTGCGCAAGGACATAAGCATCGCGCTCTCGCCGGCCTCCCTGGAGGCGAAAGCGCAGAAGCTCGGCATGGCCTACCCGGAGCCCGACCGCGTCGTGCAGCTCGGCCCGCAGCGGGGCGAGACCGGCCAGTCTTTCTGGCTGGCGCGATTCTTCAAGCGGGGGAACGGGAGGTCCATGTAAGGGCTCTCTCCGGCCGTCCGCCGCCGGCGGACAAAGGAGCAGTACCGCATGCCCCTGACCCCCGGGTTCAAAGAGAAACTGGCCGCTACGGCCTTCGGCGGCGGCGCCTTCAGCCGCGCTTTTGACAGACATGAGCGTTCCCACACTCAGGCAGCGCATAAAATTCTGCGCGATAATATGTTCGGTGGCCCCGGCCATCGTATTTCTGCGTTTGTTCTACCTGCAGACGATAAAGCACGAAAATCTTTCGCGGACTGCCTCAAAGTCGTTCGACCGTCTCGTTTCTGAGACCGGGCCGCGCGGCCGCATCTTCGACGCGCAGGGAGACCTGCTCGCCGAATCCATCGTCACCTGGGACTGCGGGCTCATGAAGAAAGAGCTCGCCCACCCGTCCCGGGACCTCGACGCCCTTGCTTCCACGCTAAAAGTTCCCCGCAAAACACTGGGCGACCGCTACGCCCGGGCGAAGAACTACATGCCCGTAAAGAAAGGCCTGGACCGCGCCGAATACGAAAAATTGAAAGAGCTGAACCTGCGGGGCGTCACGCTCGACGCCCGGCAATCGCGCTATTACCCCTCGGGATCGCTGGCGCGCGGCCTGCTGGGCGTGGCGGGGGAGAAGGGGGGCCTGAGCGGGCTGGAACTGCTCTATGACAAGGTCCTGGCCGGCACCGTCAGCAAGCGGGAGGTCGTGCGGGACGCGGCGGGCCGGATCATATACGGCGACACGCTCAAAGACGGCGGCCGGCCCATGGACCTGCACCTGACGCTGGATAAGCGCATACAGTTCTTCGCGCAGGAGTCGGTGAAGAAGTACACGGAATCCACCCGCGCCCGGCAGGGCATCGTGATAGTGCAGGACCCTCGCAACGGGAATATCCTGGCCATGGCCTCCTGGCCGGAGAACCTCAACCAGGTGGTTCCGGTCGAATGGGTCTACGAGCCCGGCTCGACTTTCAAAGCCATCACTTTCGCCGCCGCGCTCGACACGGAGAAGACCTCGCCTTCGGAGACTTTCTTCTGCGAGAACGGGAAATGGCAGTTCGCGCCGCGCGTGACCATCGGCGACCATGAGCCGGACGGAACGCTGACGCTTTCGCAGGTTCTGGAGAGGTCCTCCAATATCGGCACGGCCAAGCTGGGCATACAGCTCGGGCTCCAGGACTTCTACCGCTACGCCAAGGCATTCGGCTTCGGCACGAGAACGGGACTCGGTTTCTACGGTGAATCGTCCGGCATAATGCGGCCGGCCTCAAAGTATAAGCCGGTGGACCTGGCGGTCGGCTCCTACGGTCACGGCCTGGCCGCCACTCCGATACAGGTGGTCAACGCCTACTCGGCTATAGCCAACGGGGGGCTGCTGATGGAGCCCAGGCTGGTGGCCAGGGTCGCCGATCCCTCCCGCAACGCGGCGCGCGAGGAGAAGCCGACCGTCATACGCCGGGCGGCGGGGGAAAAAGCCATAAAGACGCTCAAGCGGATGCTGCGGGCCGTGGTGACCCGGGGGACGGGCAAGACGGCCGACGTGGCGGGCTACTCCATCGCCGGCAAGACCGGCACCTCGAAGACCATAGACGAGTACGGCAAATATGTCAGCGGCAAGAACGTGGCCTCCTTCGCCGGCTTCTTCCCGCTGGACGACCCGCTTTACACCATACTGGTGATAATCGACCAGCCCAGGGCCTTCAATTACGGCAGCGAGACCGCCGCGCCGGCCTTCCGGGAAATAGCCTCCCGGATAATCACGGCCACCGGCCTCCCGCCCGACGTGGACGCCGGCGGCCGTCCCAATAATTAAATTTGTTATTATATAGCCAAATGCGCCTCGGAAATCTCATTTTGCCGGGCGACCGGCTGGAAGCCGGCGACCCCGATCTGCCCGTAAACGGCATATTCTACGACTCCCGCGGGGAACTGCGCGGCGGCGTCTTTTTCGCGCTGCCCGGCGTCCGTACCGACGGGGACCTGCACGCCGCCGAAGCCCTGGGGAAGGGC
>DNQL01000257.1 GCA_003500765.1 Elusimicrobiota bacterium
CCCAGGCGGCGGCCGCGTTGACGCGCGCCACGCCCCACGGGACCTCGTTGGCGGCGGGGACCGCTTCCGCCCTGGCTTCGGGGATGGCCGTGGAGTCCGGCCCTATCGCGCCGAGGAAAGAATCCATATCGGGAAGCGGGGTTTCAAGCATTGAGGCGGGGGCCGATTCTATCCAGCGTATATAGGAATCGTCGGCCACGTCCCGGACTCCCTCCACGGAGTATATATCCACGGATTTGATGTGCTCCGGGATATCCGCGACCACGGCGTTTATCAGCCGGAACTCCCGCACAACGCTGCCGCCCATCCATTTTATGGCGGCTTTGACCCCGGGCTTGAAAGCCTGGTCATAGGTCACTATCTTCTGCGCTGCCTGGGCGGCCGACGCCGCGGCCAGCAAGACCGAAACCGCTATGAGTGTTTTCTTCATCTTTCCCGTCCTCCCGTTCTTGTCCGTGCTGTTTCGCTATCCCTGGGTATAGAATACAGCGTAATACACGGTTTTTCAAGGCCAAAAGACCCATGCCCATGTAGGCCCGGTCCCGGCTTACGCCGGAGGCGAAGAGTTATATATGGGAAACAGCGGAGGGTTTAGTGCTGTACGTCGCAGAATTCCTGCGGCTCGGTACCCTTCAGGAAGGCTTCCAGTATGCGCTTCTTACAGCCGGGCAGGGCCAGCTTGCCGGTCTCCTGGTCTATGGTGGCGAAAACTATGCCCTCGGGCACGGGGAAGTCGCGGGCCGGCTGGTCCTTGAGCACCTCGCCCATGATCTCGCTCCACCAGGCCACCGCCTGCGAGCTGCTCCAGTCCTTGACCGGCAGCGAAGTGAAATCGTCGTATCCCATCCAGGCGCCGGCGGCCAGGTCGGGCGTCATGCCGATGAACCACATGTCCTTGGAGTCCTGGCTGGTTCCGGTCTTGGCGGCCAGCGGGCGCTTCAGATAGGAAGCCCGCACCCCGGTGCCGCGCTGCACCACTCCCTTCATCATGTTTGCCAGCAGATAGGACGCCTGCGGTGAAAAGCTCTCGGACTCGGAAGGGACATGCTCTTCCAGGACCTTGCCGCGGTTGTCCACCACCCGCAGCACGCCGAAAGGCTTTACATGGATACCGCCGTTGCCGAACGTGGCGAAAGAGCTGACCATCTCCAGCGGGTTCACCAGCGAAGTGCCCAGGCCGATGGACGGCACGGAGTCCAGCCGGCTCTCGATGCCGGCCTTATGCGCCACGTCCACCACCAGCGACGGCCCGATGCGGTTGACCAGCGAGACAGAGGAGAGGTTGCGGGACTGCTCCAGCGCCCGGCGCAGGGTGATCTGGCCCTGGAACTTGCCGTCGAAATTATTGGGCACCCATATCTTGAAATCCTTGCTGCCGACGAAGGGCTGTATGGCCAGGTCTATCGAATACTGGTCGGTGGCGCCCTCGAAGAGCCTCCAGTCCTTGCCGTCGTAGTAGTAGGCCAGCGGCAGGTCCTCCACTATCGAGGCCGGGGTATAGCCGCTCATCAGCGCCGCCATCCAGACGAAGGGTTTGAAAGTGGAACCGGCCTGCCGCTGGGCCTGCGTGGCGCGGTTGAACTGGCTCATGCGGTAATCGCGCCCGCCTATCAGCGCCTTGATGGCGCCGGTGCGCACGTCGAGGATGATGAAGGCGCCCTGCAGCGGCGCCGTCGAGGGCAGCACCTCCCCCTCGGCCGGCTCGGGGCGGGCGACCTTGGCCGAGTCCTCGTCGTATTTGGCGAGGAATTTCTCCATCGTCTCCTCTGCCGGGGCCTGCATGGCCAGGTCCAGGGTGGTGTAGATCTTGAGGCCGCCCTTCCAGAGCTGCGAGACGCCGTACTTTGGCTCGAGCTGCTGGCGGATATACTCGATGAAATAGGGGGCGCGGCCGGACAGCATGCTGGACTTGGTCTCGGGCAGGGGGGCCTTGAGCGCCTCCTCCATTTCCTTGTCCGTTATGTATCCCTCGCGCCGCATGCTCTGCAGGACCAGCTGCCGGCGCACGCGCGCCCTGTCGGGGTAGCTGAAAGGCGAAAAATTCCCCGGGGAAGGGATCACGCCGGCCAGCAGGGCGCATTCGGCCAGGGTCAACTCCTTCACATCCTTGCCGAAGAACAGCTTGGCGGCCGACTGCACGCCGTAGACGCCCGAACCCAGGTAGATCTGGTTGAGGTACATCTGGAGGATCTCCTGCTTGGAGAAGTTCCTCTCTATCTGCAGGGCCAGCACCATCTCTCGCACCTTTCGGGTGACGGTCTTCTCCGGCTTGAGGAAGATGCCGCGCGAGAGCTGCTGGGTTATGGTCGAGCCGCCCTGCGCCTTGCGCGTGTGAAGAAGGTCGCGCATAAGCGCGCGCATGATGCCGCGCGGGGAGATGCCCCAGTGGCGGAAGAAAGAGCGGTCCTCCATCGCGATGACGGCGTTCTGCAGGTCCACGGGGATCTCGGCCAGCGTCAGCAGCGCGCGCTTCTCTATGGAGAACTCGGCGATGATGTCCTCGTTGATGTCGTAGACGTAGGTGGTAAGGGACGGGGTGTACTCGTCGAGCTTGTCGATGGAGGGGATGTCGTAAAGGATGCGCCTGCCCATGAAAGCGGCGGTCAGGGCCAGCGCCGCGAAGATGAGCGCGGCCAGATAGGAAAGCCGCAGCGCGAGCCGGTGCGGCGGCATCTCCTCCATTTCCTTGAAAAATCGCATAGGTTACGGCACAATTATACAAAATACCCCGCGCCGGCCCGCCGCGGGGGTCTCTATTTCTTAAAAGGCCTTAAAATGCTAAATTTAGTTCACATATGAAAAAATACCTTTTAACGGCAGTTTTGGCCCCCGCAGCGCTGGGGCTCCTGGTCTCCTGCTCCGGCAAGGAAGAGGGAAAAGTGGTCGCCCGCGTGGGAGGAGAAAAGATCACCGACGCCCAGCTGGAGGCGAAGCTCTCCGAGATCTCCCCCGCCTACAGGGAGTTCCTCGACACCCCCGCCGGCCGCAAGCAGTTCCTGGAGGTCATCATCAACGAAAAGCTGATACTGCTGGCCGCCAAAAAGAGCGGCGTCGCCTCCTCCGCCGCGTACAAGGAGCAGGTTGAAGGCATGGAGAAAGACCTGCGGTCCAAGCTGGAGGAGTTCCGCAGCTACCTGCTGACCAAGCTCTGGGTGGAGGACCTCAAGGAGAAGGTGCTGAAAACCACCGACGAGGAAATAACCGCCTATTACGCCGAAAACCCCAACGAGATAGTGGTGGACCACCTCATGTACCCGGCCTACGACGAGGCCGAGGCCGTACTCAAGCGCGTGAAATCAGGGGCCGACTTCTCCCGCCTGGCCAGGGACCGCGCCGGCGAGAAGGGCCTTATGACCGGCTCGGGCCGCATGCCCCCGATGATGAAGGGCGAATTCATCCCCGAGCTCGAGGACATGGCCTTCAAGATGAAGGTGGGAGAGGTGCAGGGCGTGGTCAAGACCAAGTTCGGCAACCACCTCATAAAGAAGATCTCGCAGACCAGGAAGTCCCGCGGCCCGGAGACGGACGAACGGGTGCGCAGGATACTGGAAAAGAAAAAGTTCGACGCCCACATGGAAAAACTGCAGGCGGAACTGAAAGTGGAGGTTATCGATGAAGATTATAAATAGTTTTCTGGCGCTGGTCCTGGCGGCCGGCCCGGCTGCCGCGGCCGTGGACGGGGTCGCCGCCAAGGTCAACGGGGAGGCGATACTCATCTCGGAATACGAGAAGACCAAGCAGGCCATCCTGGAGCAGTACCGCGCCATGATGCCCGACTTCCTCAAGCAGAAGGACGCCGAGAAGCAGCTGGAGACCATGGCCATGGACAAGCTGGTCGACGAGCTGCTGCTGACCCAGCAGGCCGAAAAGCTCAAGATAAAGATATACGAGCGCGAGCTGGAGAGCGGCGTCGTCGAGATCAAGAAGCGTTTCGCGCGGGACGAAGCCGGCAGGCCCGTAAGCCCGGAGCGGGCCGAGGCCGCCTTCGCCGCCGAACTCTCGCGCGAGGGGGTTTCCGCCGCGCAGTTCCGCGAGCGCATACGCAAGCAGCTGATGGTGCGCAAGCTCATCGAGGAGAAGATCCGCCCGCAGGTATCGGCCCCGGGAGAGAAGGAAGTGCGGGCCTACTACGACAAGATCCTGTCCGCCGTCAAAGGCGACACCTCCTCCCTCAAGGACATGGACAAGGACGATCTGGACGAGCTCAACGCCGTCGCGCAGCGCTTCAAGGAAGTTACCGCCGAGCGCGTGCGCCTTCGCCATATCCTGGTCAAGGCCGACGAAAGCGCGCCGCTGGCCGAAAAGAACAAGGCCAGGGAAAAGGCCGCGGCCGTCAAGAAACGGCTGGACGCCGGAGAAGATTTCGAAGAGCTGGCGGAAAAGGAATCGGACGACAAGGAAAGCGCGCGCAAAGGCGGCGACCTGGGCTACGTCTTCAAGGGCTGGCTCCCGGAACCCGTGGAAAAGGCGGCCTTCTCCATGCGCGTCGGAGAGAACTCCGGCCCCGTCGAGTCTCCTTTCGGCTGGCACATACTCCGCCTGGAGGAAAAGCGGGCGAGGCAGAAGCTGCGCTTCGAGGCCGCCCGCGAAGATATAGAGCAGCTGCTGGCCAACAGCAAATTCTCTAAAAAACTCACGGAATACCTCAACGGTCTCAAAGAAAAGGCGAGCATACAATTCTTCGAAGCCAAGAAGTGAACCGCAAACCTCTGATAATCGTAACGGCCGGCGACCCGGGGGGCATAGGCCCCGAAATAACGGCGTCGGCCGTCGCCTTTCCCGCCCTGAGGCGGGCCTGCGCCGTGGCGGTCATCGGCTGCCGCCGGGC
>DNQL01000116.1 GCA_003500765.1 Elusimicrobiota bacterium
CGGGACCCGGATGCTGAAGAGCCTTTCCTTATATATAGCCGTCCTGACGCTGTCCGCCGCGGCGGCCTGGGGCCAGCCGGGTCCGCGCAGCGTCGCCCCCGGCCCCGCGGACAAACCGCCGCCCCCGCCGACCAGGACCGAGATAGTCAAACCGCTGCAGGCGCCGGCCACAGGTTACGCGCCCAGTATCTTCAACCGCGTACTGGACGCCCTGGTCATCGACCTGGAGAAGGGGCCGATACTGCCGCTGCCCATAGCGGAAGCGAGCAAGGACCTCGGGCTGAACATAGGAGTGATGCCGGTCTGGGCAGTCTGGAACGCCCAAAAGACGGGGGTGGACTATGTCATGGCCCCGTCGGTCAGCTATAACGATAACCTCGGCGCCACCTTCGGCTATAAACAGTACTTCTTCCCGGATGAGAAGAGCATAGTCATGTTCCGCGGCTCGGTCTCCCGCAGGGTGGAGAACGAGGCCTATTTTTATTTCTACAGGCCCGGCGTGCTCAACAGCGACGCCCGCTTCAGCCTGGACGTGGTGCACCGCGTCACCGGCAAACCCTCGTTCTACGGCTACGGCAACGATTCGCTGGAGGGGGACAAGGCCAATTACGCCATCCTCAAGGAAGGCGAGGAGTTCACGGCCTCGCTGCCCGTGATGAAGCATTTCTTCGTAGAGCTCAACCACTCTCTCTACCGGCAGCAGGCCCAGGAGGGCCCGGTGCAGGGAGTACCGCAGGTCAGCGCGCTTTACCCGGCCGACTACGCGATCGCCTCGGACGCGCGCCTCTTTCACGCCAACCGCCTCTCCGTCCTCTACGACGACACCGACCATCCCTTCCTGCCCAAGATAGGCACGATGGCGTCGTTCTCCATACTCTATTCGGCCAAGGTCCTCGGCTCGGACTACAATTACCGCGTCTACAACGCCGAGTTCAAGCACTATTTCAATTACAGGAGCGAAGGACGTTTCGTCACGGCCCTGCGCTACCAGCTGCAGTTCCAGCGGGGCGACGAACTGCCGTTCTACGCGCAGGTGCAGCTGGGCGAGACCACGGGGCTGCGGATGGCCGGCGACGGTAGGTTCACCGACAGGGGAAAGATAGTGGTGAACCTGGAGGAGCGCGTAACGCTGTCGCGCGTCCCCTACCTCAAATTCCTGCGCGAGGTGGAGATAGCGCCGTTCATAGACGCGGGCGCGGTCTTCTCCGACCCCGCACACTTCTCCACGGGGCATCTCCGCTACGGACCCGGCATCTCGCTGAGGCTGCTGCTGCGGCCGCAGGTGGTGGCCGCGGCCGACCTGGCCTTCGGCTCCGAGGGGACCAACACCATAGTGCGCGTGGGCTACCCTTTCTGAAATGATAACCCGCGACAGGAAAGTCCGGCTCTCGGTCAAAGCCATCGTCATACGGGACGGCCGCCTGCTGCTCATGCGCGCGAAGGACCGCTGGGGGACCTATTACCTGCTGCCCGGCGGGGGACAGAAGAACGGCGAGACCCTCCACGACGCCCTGCGCCGGGAATGCCTCGAAGAAACGGGCGTTGCGGCCGGACCGCTGCGGCCCCGCTACATACGCGACTATGTCGGGAAGAACCACGAGTTCGCCCGGTGGGACAAGGATTTCCACCAGGTGGAGATCATGTTCCTCTGCCGCTACGAGGGCAAAAAACGGACCGCCCGCAGGCCGGACGTCCGGCAGACCGGGGCGGTCTGGATGCCGCTGGAGCGGCTGGCGAAGATACGGCTCTATCCTTCCATTCTCAAAAAACTTATCGGCCCTGCCGGCCGCCTGAGCGGCCCCGTCTACCTGGGCGACGTCAACTGAGGCGCGGCGGCCTGCGGCCCTCGAGAGCGCGAGCCTGCGCCCTCGACGAGCAGGTCAGCCCGAGGTCCTTGAGCTTCCCGTCGTCTATCCCGTAGATGAAACCGTGCACCGCCACCCGGCGGCCCTCGTCCCAGGCCCGCTCGAGCATGGTAGTGCGGCAGACATTGCGAACCTGCTCGGCGGTATTGAGCTCGCAGAGCCTGTCCTCCGCCGCTTTCCGGCCCAGACCCGAAAGATCCCCGGCGAATTTCTCCTCCACGTCCTGTATGTGCCGCAGCCAGTTGTCTATCAGGCCGTGGGGCTTCCGCTCCATGGCGGACTTCACGCCGCCGCAGTCGTAATGCCCGCAGACTATCACGTGCTCGACTTTGAGTATATCTACGGCGTACTGTATGACGGAGAGACAGTTGAGGTCGGTGTGCACCACCACATTGCCGACATTGCGATGCACGAAGAGTTCGCCCGGCAGCAGGCCGACTATCTCGTTGGCCGGTACGCGGCTGTCCGCGCATCCTATCCAGAGGTACCTGGGGGCCTGCTGACGGACCAGCTTGCGGAAGAATTCCGGGTCGGCGGACCTGACCGAGGCGACCCAGTCCCTGTTATTCCGGAAAAGCGTCTTTATGTCGTTTTTCATTGCAGTTGCGACAGGTCGGCGACGCCCTCGACCAGGCTGACCAGTGATTTTATCAGGTTGAGCCGGTTGTCGCGCACCTTCGGGTCCTCGGCCATGACCATGACCTTGTCGAAGAAGTTGTCCAGGCTGGGCTTTATCGCCAGCAGCTCGGACAATCCCCGGGCGTAATCCCGGGCCGCGATATGCTCCTTCAGCCGCCCGCCCATGGCCTTAATGTCGACGTAGAGCGCCCGCTCCTCGTCCTTCTCGAATATTCCTTCGTCGGGAGAACCGCTTAAGGCGGACTGGGATTGCTTGAGTATGTTCTTTGAGCGCTTGAAAGCCGCCGCGATGCCGGAGAAGTCCGGGTTGGACCGCAGCGAGTTGACGTCCTTAACCCGCGCCCGGCAGTCCAGCAGGTCGCCGCCGTCCATGAAGAACTCGCGCACGGCCTTTACCTCGTCGAAGCGGAAGCCTTCCTCGGCGAAGACGGCCTCGGCGCGCTGCCAGACGAAATCCAGCAGGGCTTCCCTGCGCGCGGACAGGTCCTTGCGCGCGTCCGGCAGCAGCGCGGCGAAGGGCTCGAAGGCCGCGTCCAGCGCGGAACAGAGGTCCAGCCTGAGCTCTTTCTCCAGCACTATGCGGACCGCGCCCAGGGCCTGCCGCCGCAGCCCGTGCGGATCGGCGCTGCCGGTGGGGATCTGCCCGGTATAGAAGTCGGCGGCCAGCGTGTCCAGCTTGCCGGCCAGGGAGACTATACCGCCTTCGACTGACGAAGGGACCGGGGATCCGGCGGACACCGGCCAGTAGAACTCGCCTACCGCCCGCGCCGCGTTCTCCCGCAGCCCGGCGTTGGCCGCGTAATAGCCGCCCATGGTGCCCTGCAGTTCGGGGAACTCGCCGACGAGCCCGCTTACCAGGTCGGAATAGACGTACTTGGCGGCGGCGGAGACGTCTTCGGCGCAGGAGGCGGCCCCGCCGTTTGAGCAAAGCCAGGCGGCAAGCCGCTCCACCCTGCCGGCCCTGTCGGCCATGGTTCCCAGCCGCGCCTGGAAGGTGACGGCCTTCAGCTTTTCATTGAAATCGGCCAGCGGCACGGCCAGGTCGCGCGTATAGAAGAAGATGGCGTCGCGGAAGCGCGCCTCGAGCACGTTGCGGAAGCCCTCCTCCACGTTGCGCTGACCGCGCGAGACGCCGTCGCGGACGCCGACGAAATAAGGCTGGAGGCGTCCCTTGGCGTCGGCCACGGTGAAGAACTTGAGCTGCTTCTTCATGACCAGGTGAACCAGCTCGGGGGGGAGCTTGAGGAAATCCTGCGAATACGACGAGACAACGCAGACCGGGTACTCCACCAGGTAGAGGTTCTCGGTAAGCAGTTCCTCGTCCACCCGCACCTCCAGCTTCATCCGCTTTTCGGCGGCGGCCAGTTCGCGGCGCAGCGCGGCCAGCCTGTCGGCGTCCCTGACCACCACCCCGGCGTGCTCCAGGGTCCTGAAATATTTCTCGGCCGAGGCTATCTTGAGCGGCCTCGACCCCTTGGCGCTCAGGCCTGCGGTAACGCGGCCGGACTTCACGCCCGCCACGGAGAAAACCACCGGCTTGTCGCCGTGCAGCGCCAGCAGGCTGCGGATCGGCCGCGCGAAGCGGAAGCGGCTCTTCTCCCAGACCATGTTCTTGGGGAACTGCAGCTTCGCTATGACGGCGGGGAATATCTCGGCCAGCGCCTTGGAAGCCGCCCTGCCGGGGATCCGGGTCTCAAAGACCAGGACCTCTCCCTTGTTGGGCACGGTCTCAACTCCCAGTTTGTCGGGCGTGGTGCCGCGCGAGCGCGCGAAACCCGCGGCCTGGGGCGTAAAATTGCCGTCGGGGCCTTTGAGCATTTTAGCGGACGGACCGTAATGCTTCTGGACCTTCTCGTCGGTCCTGGCAGGCACGCCCGCCAGGTGCAGCACCAGGCGCTTGTACGTGCCGAAGGCCGCTATCGACTCGTACGGCAGGTTGGCCTCCGTGAGCGCCTCGGAGGCGAAGCGGACCAGCTGCTCCTCCGCCGAGGTGACGAAGCGGGCGGGGATGTTCTCTATGCGTATCTCGAGCAGGACGTCTCTTTTAGCGGACATCGGCGGCCTCCTTCACGGAAGGCTCGTTGGCCTCGACGTGGGCGACGGCGCAGGCCTTGGCGATGTCGCGTATGCGCTTTATCATCACGGCGCGTTCGGAGACCGAGATGGCCCCGCGCGCGTCGAGCAGGTTGAAGTTCTGCGAGCATTTCATGACCAGGTCGAAGGCCGGCAGGTAATAGCCCTTCGCCGCCAGGCGGGGGACTTCCTTCTCCCAGCGCTCGAAATTGAAGCGCAGGTTCTCCGTATCGGCTTCCTCGAAGTTATAATGAGAGAACTGCTCCTCCTGGCCCTTGTGCACCTCGCCGTAGGTCAGGCGGTCGGTCCACATGATGTCGAAGATGCTCTTCTTCTTCTGCGCGAACATCGCCAGCCGCTCCAGGCCATAGGTTATCTCCACGCTTATGGGGTCGAGTTCGTAGGAAGCCATCTGCTGGAAATAGGTGAACTGCGTGATCTCCATGCCGTCGAGCCAGACCTCCCAGCCGACGCCCGAGGCTCCGAGCGTGGGGGACTCCCAGTCGTCCTCTATCCAGCGGATATCGTGCTCGGTGTGATCCACGCCGATCGCCTTGAGCGAGGCCAGGTAGACCTGCTGTATATTGTCCATCGGCGGCTTGATGATGACCTGGTACTGGTAGTACTTGCCCAAACGGTTGGGATTGGCGCCGAAGCGGCCGTCGCCGGGGCGGCGGCAGGGCTCCACGTAGGCCACGCTGTTGGGCTTCGACGTGAGCGAGCCGAAGAAAGTGGCGGGGTTGAAAGTGCCCGCGCCCTTCTCGAGATCGTAGGGCTGGATGATAGCGCATCCCTGGCGGGCCCAGTACTGGTCGAGCCTGAGTATTATTTCCTGGAAGTTCATATTGTCTCCTGAAGCTTAAACGAAAGCGGCGGTCTTAAAAGTCAGCCCGAGGTTGCCGGCGAAACATTTCTCCAGCGTGGTATCCACGCGCCTGAGCAGGTCGTCGTCGGACGGCGCCAGGTCCACTCCGTCCCAGCTGCCCGAATGGAGGGTATCCCACAGAGCGGGGTCCAGGCCCACGCTGGTCTCCGCGAACCCCACCCCGACCAGCTCGGCCAGGCGCAGCGAGAAGGCCCGCCGGGTCCACGGCGTGAAGCCGCGGGCGTCGAGGCGCTCCAGCGCCGAGAGCAGCAGCGCGTACTTCTCCGGGTTGGAGTCCGCGTAGGGCGTCATGCCCATCACCAGTTCGCAGAAATGGGAGGCCATGAACAGCCGCTCCGCGCTCGCCCTTATTCCCGGGAAAGCGCGCAGTGAACTGCCGCCGGTGCAGACGGGGAAATTGGAACCCGGGCGCAGGTGGAAACGGTAATCTCCGACGGTGAGCGGCTCGCTGAGCGCCTTGAGCTTGCCGGCCGCCCGCGCCACTCCCTTGAAGTTCACCTCGAGCTTGCCGTGGTCTTTGGTGTATAGCGTGACGATGCGTCCGTTCTCCTGGAGAGGCCGCCGTCTGAGCACTATCGCGCTGTCGCAGAAATTCATGGGGGTATATTTTAACAAATAAGGGACGATGGTGCGGGACCTTTGGCCCTTGACGTCCCGGACGGTTAAGGTATCCTATAATTATAAGCGCCCGCGTCAGGGCGCCGGTGGGTTTTTTATGAAAAAACACTTCATAGCTGCGTTCACTATTTTCGCGGTGACGGCCGCGGTCTTCGAGCTGCGGGACGTGCCGCCGGCCTTCCCGCCGGACCTGCGCGACGCGCCGGCTTCCGCCTTCGACGCGCTGGCCGGCAGCGCCGGAGGGGCGGAGGTCC
>DNQL01000090.1 GCA_003500765.1 Elusimicrobiota bacterium
CCGGCGGAAAGCCGGCCGGCGCCGTATAGTTGGGGGTGGTGAAGACGGTCTGCCGGCGCAGCTTCCTGATGCCGGTCGAGGACAGCGCCGCTTCGGCTTTCGCCAGCCTCTCCTCCCTGCGCCTGCGCTGAACGGCCTTTATCATCTGGCGCCGGGCCCTGGCGTCGGGCCTGGCTATCTCCCCGGCCGCCCTGAGAAGACGGGTGCTCTCCTCCTGCGGAACGCCGGCCAGCAGGCCGCGGTCGGCCGCGACGGCCTCGAGGAGGGCCGCGGCGTCCTTTATCCTGCCGGTGATATCGTCTTTATTCTCTTCCATACGGTCGCTATATGATATAAAAAACCCCCGGGAGGCCGGGGGTTTTTCGCTTTCTCCGCCGGCGTCAGTCGCTCAGCGTGGAGGGGTCGGCGAAGCGGTCGCGCAGCGAAGTGGCGCTCTGGTTCTGCTCCGCGAAGGCCTGTCCGACCTCGGGGTTGTAGACATTGTAGGTATTGGAGATGTTCTCCTCGCCCTTGATGCGCTTGTCGGTCTGGAAGTACAGGCTGGCGTTGAGGTTCTTGGGCTTTACCAGCTGTATGACCACCTGCAGCATGTTCTCGTAGCCCAGCCGGCTCTTGCCGCGGCCGCTCATGATCCTGGAGAGCTTCTCGGACTTGGCGCGCCAGTCGCTCTCGTCGCGCACCGAGAAGATGTCGGCTATGACGCGGGAGGCGCTGTAGCAGGCCTGGCGCACCACGTCTATCGGGTCGAAGTCCTCGCGCTCGTAGGAGCGCAGTAGCTTGCGGGCCTCCTTCCAGTCGTAATCCACCTTCCCGTCGTCCTTCACGCGCAGCAGGTGCTTCACCTTGCCCATGATCTCGCGGTCGAGGCCTTCCATGACGTTCAGGGTCGCGCGGAGGATGAGGTCGCCGGAGGCGCCGAGGATATCCTTGACGGCGGTCTTGGTGAAGACCAGCGTGAAGGACATGATGGCCGACTTGTAGCTCTTGGAATTGATGACCGGGTCGCCCCATTCGTCCGTCTCGGTGGCGTTGGCCTCGTCCAGCCTGGGGAAAAGGGTGTTGGTATCTATCACGTAGTCGCCGTTGGTGCCCTCGCCCATGGCGCCGGCGTACTTGAGTATCTCGTTCATCCGTTCTATCATGCCGCGGGCCTTGGTCTCGTCGTGCTTCACGTAGCCCTCGTAGCGCTGGTAGACCACCGCCGCGTCGGAGATGGCGCCGCCTTCGGATTCGTAGTTGACCACGTGCATGCTCTGGTTGGTGGTGTGCTTGTAGACCTTGCCGAGGAAGGGAACGTTGATATTGCTCTCGGAGACGTTGCGGAAGGCGTTGTTGACGTGCAGGACCTCGTCCGAGCCGTGGGCCTGGTAGCGGTCGTAGCGGTGCCCGGTGCTGCCCTCGCGCTGGTAGAGTATGGGCAGCGTTATGTTGTGGCCGTTGGCGTCGGAATTGTAGTGGTTGGAGCCGGTGAAGGTGGAGTTGAGACCCAGTTCCTGGCCGACCGTCTGCTCGAACTCGGCCAGCGACTGCGCGCCGGCGGCTATATCGTCCTGCTCGGAGTAGTCGTGGACCTTGGCGCCCAGCTGGATCAGCTTGCGGATGACGGTGAAGTCGCCCTTTAGGAAATCCTCGAGCTTCTCGAGCTGCTCGCGGTTGTTGGCGTCGAGGATGAACTCCATGAGGATCTTCTTGCCCTTGGCGCGGGTGTGGGAGAGGCCGAACTTGAAGGCGACGTACTTATTGAATTCCTTGACCAGCGTCCGGTTGAGTTCTTTCGTGAAGAAGTTCTCGGCTTCGGGCAGGCCGATCATGCCCGCGTCGAAGGAGGTGTTGGCCGAGACGCCGCCGCGGGTTATCACGGCCTGGTCCAGGCGGATGCGGAAGCGCAGTTTGTCCTCGTCCATCTTGAACAGCGTAAGGGAGGGCTTCTTCTCGCGGGTATGGCCGAGCGAGAAGGAAAGGGTTATCCAGGGCTGCACGGGGGCGCCGACGCCGCCGCTGACGGAGACGCTGAAGACGGCGGGGAATTTCCAGATCTCGCCGGGCTTCATCTCGCCGATGCGCCTGGCCGACACGGGAAGGATGGTCTTGACGGTGCGGATGTCCAGGATGGTGAGTATCTCTTTGCAGTACTTGACGCTCTTGAGCTTGCGCACCACCACCGACTTGCCCTCGAGGCGGCCGCCGATGCCGATATTGAAAGGATGGCCGCCGACGTCGAGTATGTCGCCGAAGGTGTGGCCGGCGTCCAGCTTGACGCCGACTTCGTCCACCAGGGCTATGCGGTTGTCGGGGTACTGTTTGAGGAAGCGCTTGAACTTGCCCTCTATGCCGCCGACAGGGTCGAAATCCACGCCCTCGCTGATGTCGGGCTTTATCTCTTTGCAGATGTCGTCGAAGACGTCTTCCTTGAGGTCTTCCCAGAAGTGCAGCAGTTCGTTATTGCCCTGCTGGGGCTGGGTCGGGCGCGGGGCCGGAGCTTTGACCTCGGGCACTTCCACGCCGGCCCGCATGGTGGCGACAAGGTCGGACATATCGCCGGCGCCGTTGCGGAAAATATCCAGTTCGCCCTGGGCGGCTAGCGCCTGCGAGGCGGGGATCTGGGCTATAAAGAGGGAGATGAGGGCTTTGAAAAGGAGTTTGGGGGTTTTGATCATGCCTATAGTTTAGCCTTTGCCGGGCTATCCCGATAGAAGCATAGGGCCCAGGCCCCCTTACTATTCTTTCCTATTAAAGAGTAGGCCCCGCGGGCCCTTTAATGGGCCATCCGGCCCCCGGGACCGGACCCGCGAAGACGGGTGGTCAGTTGGAACCGGATTTTATTTCGGTGGGTTTTATGCCGGTGGGAGTTATCCCGCCGGAGGGCCCGGACAGGCCGCCTAAGGAGGTTTTGAGCCTGGGCCTGGGCGAGGAGGACCCGGCCGGGGCCGCGTTGGTTTTAACGAAATCGGCTATCTTCCCGCCCTGCTCGCGGTTGAACCTGGCGGTAGCGTCCTCCGCGGGGGAGCCTTCGGCCGGAACGGGACCCGGCCCGCCGCCGGAATAGGGCTCTCCTCCCGGCAGCGCGGAGGAATCCATGGCCGGCGGAGCGGCGAAGGATCCTCCCGCGCCCTTAAGCAGCCCCAGCACCGGGCGCATCAGCATGAAGATAAGCAGGAAGCATATCGGCGCCAGCCCCAGCAGCACCGCTATCTTGAAGCCGGCCATCAGGACCTTTAGCCGGTGCAGGTGCCGGTCATAAGCGGCCTTGCCCAGACGCAGCAGCGTCTCGTCCAGACGGCCCGTCTTCTCGGCCATCTCCAGGCCGCGCCTGTCGTCCGGCGGCATCAGCGGCGCCACGCTGCCGGCGAACCCCTGGCCGACCGAGACCAGCTCC
>DNQL01000200.1 GCA_003500765.1 Elusimicrobiota bacterium
CGCGGCGGGCCTGCCGCTCAAAGCCGCCTCGCTGGCCAGGCTCTACCGCGTGGACGCCGACTGGCCGGCCGGCACCTATAAGAAGGCCGCCGCCGACCTGCTGGCCGATCCGCTGACCGACGACTGGTCGGTGGGAGGCGGCAAGGTCCCCGCCGGTTTCTGGCGCGCCGAGGTCTGGCTGAAGAGCGCGGTCACCGATGTCGTCGGCGACAGCGTTTCCGAGGCCGCCGCCGGTTTCCTGGGCGTCGCCGCCCCCAAGGTCCGTTTCGGCCACGCTTTCTATTTCAAAGGCGCGGCCGGNNCCGGCGGCGGAGAAAGCCGCCGCCCGGGCGCTTTCCAACCCGCTCATACATTCATTCAAGGTCGTGAAAAAATGAACGACGCCATAGCGAATTTCAACTCCCTCAAGCCGGCGGCGCTGGCCGCGCTGGATAAGGAGGCAGGCTGGTCTCTCAATGCCGCCGAGCTGGCCGCCGCGCAGAAACATTTCCGGAAACTTGGCCGTCCGCCGACCCGGGGCGAGCTGGAGACCATAGCGCAGACCTGGTCCGAGCACTGCAAGCACAAGACCTTTTCCGGCCCCGTGCGCTTCGAGCGCGGCGGCAAGGTGAAAAGGTATAAGAACCTCTTTAAAGAGACCATAGTAGCCGCGACAAAGACGCTCAATAAGTCCTGGTGCCTGTCTGTCTTCAAGGACAACGCCGGCGTGGTCGAGTTCGGCCGCGGCAAAAAATGGGGCCTGGCCTTCAAGGCCGAGACCCATAACCATCCCTGCGCGCTGGAGCCCTACGGCGGCGCCGAGACCGGCGTGGGCGGCGTGGTGCGCGACATTCTCGGCGTGGGCCTGGGCGCCAAGCCGGTGCTCAACACCGATTTCTTCTGCTTCGGCCGGCAGGATTCGCGGATGAAACTGCCGCCCGGCGCGCTGGGAGCGCCGCGGATAATGGAAGGCGTGGTGGAAGGCGTGCGCGATTACGGCAACCGCATGGGTATACCGACGGCCGCCGGCGGCGTGGTGTTCGACGACGGGTACATGCTCAACCCGCTGGTCTTCGTCGGCTGCGCCGGCCTCATCCCGCGCGACAAGATAGACAAACGGGTGCGCCCCGGCGACCTGATAGTGGCCGTGGGCGGCCGCACCGGCCGGGACGGCATACACGGCGCCACTTTCTCGTCGGCCGACATCGGCGAGGAGTCGCCGGCCTCGGCCGTGCAGATAGGCCACGCGATAAACGAGAAGAAGATCCTCGACGCCCTGCTGCGCGCCCGCGACAAGGGGCTCTACTCCGCCGTGACCGACTGCGGCGCCGGCGGTTTCTCGTCGGCCATAGGCGAGCTGGCCTCCGACTGCGGGGCCGTGGTGGACCTGGACAAGGCGCCGCTCAAGGACGTCTCGCTGGAGCCCTGGGAGATCTGGGTATCGGAATCCCAGGAGCGGATGGTCATGTCCGTGCCGGAGAAGAACCTGCCCGCGCTTAAAAAGATGTTCGCCCGCGAGGAATGCGAGCTGGCCGTGCTGGGCCGGTTCAATAATTCCGGCCGGCTGCGCGTGAACTTCAAAGGCGCGCCCGTCGTTGACCTGCGCAACGATTTCCTGCACGGCGGCGTTCCGAACTTCGAGAAGCGGGCCGTGCATAGGCCGGTCCCGGTCAGCGCCCGGCCGCCGGCAAAACACCGCAGGCCGCTGGGCCGGTTGCTGCGCGAAATACTGGCCCACCCCAATGTGCGGTCGCGCGCGCCGATAGTGCGGCAGTACGATCACGAGGTGCAGGGCGGCACGGTGGTGAAGCCCTTCACGGGTCCCGCCGGTTACGGGCCGTCGGACGGCGCGGTCATCTGGCCGCAGGCCGCCACCCGCGACCTTGGCGACTTCTCCGGTTTCGCCGCCGCCCACGGCATCTGCCCGTCGGTGGGCCGCATAGACCCGTGCCAGATGGCGCTCTACGCCTGCGACGAGGCCGTGCGCAATCTGCTCTGCTGCGGCGCCGATATCACGAAGACCGCCTTGCTGGACAATTTCTGCGCCGCTTCGCCGGCCGATCCCAAGGTTCTGGGCGACCTGGTGCTGGCGGCCGAGGGCTGCAAGGAAGCGGCGCTGGGATTCGGCGCGCCGTTCATCTCCGGCAAGGACAGTTTCTACAACCAGTCCTCCGACGCCGCCGGGAAGCCTTACCCTATACCGCTTACGCTGCTGATATCGGCCGTGGCGCCGGTGGACGATATCCGCTCCGCCGTGACGACCAACTTCAAGCGCGCCGGCAACCCGGTGTACCTGGCCGGCGTGACCTGGCGCGGACTGGGCGGCTCCATCTACAATGAGCTGGAAAAGTCCGGCAATAACGCGCTGGGCGTCATCTCCATAGCCGAGAGCGCCAAACTTTACCGAGGCCTGCTGCCCGCCTTCAGGGCCGGGCTGGTCATGGCCGCGCATGACGTCTCCGACGGCGGTTTCGCGGCCGCGGCGGCCGAGATGGCCTTCGGCGGCGGCCTGGGCGCGGACCTCTGCCCCGAGACCGGCTACGCGCAGGACGGCATCGGTCAGGCCGAACTGCTTTTCGGCGAGTCGCCGTCGCGGCTGCTCATAGAGGTGGACAGGGAGCAGGAGCTGGCCTTCCGCTCTATCGTCGCCGGTCTGCCGGTGGAGCGGGTCGGCTTCGTAAGCGCAGGGCACGACCTGACGCTGCTCGACGGCGCCGGCCGCGAGCTGCTGCGCGAGGATATCGCCGTGCTCCTGGAATGCTGGAGCGGGGGTGAAATATGAGCCGCAAGCCGAAAGTCCTCGTACTGCGCGGTGCGGGCACTAACTGCGACATAGAGACCTGCAACGCCTTCGCCGCCGCCGGCGGCGAGCCGGAGCTGGTGCATGCCGGGGAACTGGTGGAGGGCGTGAAAAAGTTCGCCGATTACGCCATACTGGCGCTGCCCGGCGGTTTTTCGTACGGCGACGATATCTCGGCCGGCAAGATCATGGCCGTGAAACTGCGCTCTCTTAAGGCCGACCTCGGTAAGTTCATAGCTTCTAAGCGGCCGGTGATAGGCATCTGCAACGGCTTCCAGGTGCTGGTGAAGACCGGCTTCCTGCCGCATGACCGGAGCGGCCGTCAACTGGCGACTCTTGCCTCCAATGACTGCGGCCATTTTATCGCCAAATGGGAGAGGCTGCGGGTGAACAAGTCGAGCCCCTGCATATTCACCAAGGGGCTGCCGGACGAGATCGAGCTGCCGATAGCGCACGGCGAGGGGAAGTTCATCTCGTCCCCGTCGGAGATGGCGAAGATAAAGCGCGGGGATCTCTGCGCTCTTTCTTATGTCGCCAACCCCAACGGCTCGATGGGCGACCTGGCCGGGCTGACGAACCCGGAGGGCACGGTGCTGGGGCTGATGCCCCACCCCGAGCGCTTCTTCTTCCCCTGGCAGGCGCAGAACAGGCGCCCCGGCGCCGACTTCCTGCCGCCGGGCTATCTCTTCTTCAAGAACGCGGTGGACTACGCGAGATAAGGAAACTACATGTGCGGAATATTCGGGATAACGGGTAACAAGGAAGCGGCGAGGCTGTCGTATATAGGCCTGTTCACGCTGCAGCACCGCGGCCAGGAGAGCGCGGGCCTCGTGGTGGACGATGGCCGCGGCCTTAACTGCCGCGCCGGGATGGGGCTTGTCGGCGACGTCTTCGCCGGCGGCACGCTGGAGGAACTGGAGGGCCGCTCGGCCATCGGGCATGTCCGCTATTCCACCGCCGGCGGTTCCTCTATCGGGAACGCGCAGCCGCTCTGCTTCAACACGGCGCTCGGGCCCGTCGCCGTCGCGCATAACGGCAACCTTACTAATACCGCTGAACTCAAGAAAAAACTTCAGTCGCGCGGCGCCATCTTCCGGAGCACCTCCGACAGCGAGACCATCATACACCTGATGGCCTTCTCGGGGAAACGGGACCCGCTGGCCGCGCTGGAGCACAGCCTGCCGAAGCTCGAGGGAGCTTACGCCTTCCTGTTCATGACGCCCGGCCGCGTCATAGCCGTCCGGGACCCGCTGGGCATACGGCCGCTGGTTATCGGCCGCCTCGGCCGCTCCTGGCTCTTCGCCTCCGAGACCTGCGCCATAGAGGTGGTAGGCGGGCGCGTCGTGCGGGAGGCTGAGCCGGGCGAACTGGTCTGGGTCGAGAAGGGAGTGCTGCGCTCGCGGCGCTTCGCTCCGCGCCGCCGTCCCGCCCGCTGCGTTTTCGAACAGGTCTATTTCGCCAGGCCCGACGCCTTCGTGATGGGCAAGAGCGTGCAGGGCGCGCGCTACGAGATGGGCCGCCTGCTGGCCGCCGAGCTGAAAGACGCCGGCGTGAAGGCCGACCTGGTATCGGGCGTGCCGGATTCGGGCACCTCGGCGGCTCTCGGCTGCGCCAAGGGAATGAGGCTGCCCTACCGCCCCGTATTCATGCGCAACCACTATACCGGCCGCTCGTTCATACAGCCCGACCAGAAGATACGCGAGTTCACCGCGCGGCTCAAGCTGGCCCCGATACGCGACGTCATAGCCGGCAAGCGTGTGCTTATAGTGGACGATTCGCTGGTGCGCGGGACCACTTCGCGCAAGATAGTGCGCAGCCTCAAGCGGGCCGGCGCGCGAAAGGTCATAATGGCGCTGGCCTCGCCGCCGGTGCTCTCGCCCTGCTATTACGGCATCGATATCGCCACCCGGAAGGAACTGGCCGCCAGGCGGATGAGCCGCGAGGCCCTGCGGCGGCATATCGGCGCCGACGGGCTCCATTATCTGTCCGTGCCCGGCTTGATGCTGGCCTGCTCGGGCAAAGAACTGCCGGAGCATCTGCAGGAAGGAATGAGACCCGGGCTCGACGGCCTCGAGAAAAATTTCTGCACGGCCTGCTTCGGCGGGCGTTACCCGGTGAAGCCGCAGAGGGGGGAGTAGAGTGGCGATAAACGTCCTTATCATAGGTTCCGGCGGGCGCGAGCACGCCCTGGCCTGGAAACTGAAGCAAAGCCCGCTGGCCGGCAGGATATACGCGGCGCCGGGGTCGGAAGGGATGCGGGACTGCGCGCGCCCCGTGCCGATGGGCGCGCTGGAGTTCGACAAGATAACCGATTTCTGCGCGGGCAGCGATATCGGTCTTTGCGTCATAGGTCCGGAGGAGCCGCTGGCAAAAGGGCTGGCGGACCACCTGGCGTCCAAGGGAGTTAAGGTGTTCGGTCCCCGCAGGCAGGCGGCCATGCTGGAGGCCTCCAAGCAGCTGGCCAAGGAGTTCATGCGGAGAAATTATATCCCGACCGCCGACTTCCAGTCTTTCTACGACCCGCAACCCGCTAAAGAAGCCGTACGCGCGAACAAGAAATGGCCGTTGGTCGTAAAAGCCGACGGCCTGGCCGCCGGCAAAGGTGTGCGCGTATGCCCCGACGAGAGCACGGCGCTGGCGGCCGTGGAAGATTTCATGGAGAAGCGCATCTTCGGCTCGTCCGGCGCGCGCGTGGTGCTGGAGGAGTTCCTGGAGGGACGCGAGGCGTCCGTGATGGCGCTCTGCGACGGGAAAGACTTCGTCATGCTGCCGGTCGCGCGCGACCACAAGCGCCTGCGCGACGGCGACGAGGGGCCCAATACCGGCGGCATGGGAGCGGTGGCCCCGGTGGACTTGGACGCGGAGACGCTCGAGAAGGTCCGGGTGGACATACTCGGCCGCTTCGTCGAGGGGCTTAAGAAAGAGAAGATCCCGTATTGCGGCGTGGTGTTCGCGGGCCTCATGCTGACCAAAGACGGGCCGAAGGCGCTCGAATTCAATGTGCGCTTTGGCGATCCGGAGACGCAGACGGTGCTGCCGCTGATAAAGTCCGACCTGCTGGCGCATATGCTGGCCTGCGCCGAAGGGCGGCTGGCCGGCGAGAAGCCGGAGATCTATGACGGCTCCTGCGCCACGGTGGTGCTGGCCGCCGCCGGTTACCCGGAGAGCCCGGTCACGGGGGCGGAGATCCGGGGGCTGGACAGGGTCCCCCCCGGCGCCGAAGTATTCCACGCCGGCACGGTTTTCGACGGCGGCAAGTTTAAAGTGAACGGCGGCCGCGTCCTGGGAGTTTCGGCGCGCGGCGCGACCCCGTCAGAAGCCCGGGACCGCGCTTATAAGGCCGTGGTGGCCATATCTTTCGAAGGTATGCGGCACCGGCGCGACATAGGGATCTGAAACAAAATGGAAAAACATCTCATACTTCTGATACTGGTGACCGGGGGAGCCCTCGGTATCTCCTTCCTCTGCTCGCTGGTCGAGGCCTGCGTGCTCAGCCTTGGGAACGCCGATATCGCGGTCATGGAGGAGAAAAAGCCGGCGGCGGGCGGGCTTTGGAGATCTTTCAAGGAGAATCTCCAGAAGCCGCTGGCCGTGATACTGATCATAAACACTTTCGCCCACACGTTGGGCGCCGTTTTCGGAGGTGCTTATTTCGAGGTGCTTTACGGCGAGGAGTGGCTTTTCGTCTTTTCCCTCGCTCTTACCTTCGTGATGATACAGTGGACGGAGATCCTGCCTAAGACGCTGGGGTCCAGGTTTAAAAAGAGCATCGCCCCTTTTATCGCGCGTCCGATGGCGCTGCTTATAAGTCTCATGCGCCCCTTTATCCGTCTCGTGATACTGCTGAACCGGCCGTTCGAGGCCATGAGGTCCGGGGCGGAATCCTCCCCCGAAGAGGAGATAAACGCCATAGCCCGCAGCGCTTTCCTGGCCAGGCAGATGGGCGCCGAGCAGGCCGGCATAATCGCGGCCGGCGCCCGGCTGGGCAGCCGCAAGGCCGCGGAGATGATGGTCCCGGTAGAGGAGATCTCCTGGCTCGACGCCGGGATGCCGCTGCCTGAGGCCTTCATCAAGGCGCATCTCGACGCCCACACCAGGTACCCGCTCTGCGAGGGCAATTCTCCCGACAGGATAATCGGCTACGTGAACTTCAAGGAACTGGTGGCCATAATGCGCACGAACCCCGACAACGCCACCCTGCGCGGCATCATGCGGCCGATGCTCTTCGTCGCCCCCGAGCAGACCGGCCCGGAGCTGCTGCGGCAGCTGATGGGCGGACGCTGGCACATCGCCGTAGTCCGGGAGGCCGGAGGGAAGACCGTCGGGCTTGTCACGGTCGAGGACGTCATGGAGGACCTGGTCGGCGATATCGAGGACGAGTTCGACCACCTGCCGCGCACCTTCCATGACCTGGGAGGCACCCGTTACGCCGTGGGCGGCGGCTTCCCCGCCGCGGAGCTGGCGGCGAAGCTGGGCGTGACACTGCCGGACGCGGCGGGCTCCCTGGCAGACTGGATGGCCGCGCGCCTTGGCCGCGTCCCCCGGCCGAACGAGTCTTTTTCGGCCGG
>DNQL01000260.1 GCA_003500765.1 Elusimicrobiota bacterium
CGGGCCAGGCGAGCGCGCGCAGCGCCTTGCCGAACCCGCCTGGGCCGGCCCCGAAAAAACCGAACAGTTTTTCCTGGACCCGAGCGGAAAGCAGCTTTATCTTCGGCGAGATAAAGGACCGGAACAGGCCGCCTAAGGATCTTTTCTTCTTCACGCGCAACGCGCCGATCGCGAGCAGTCTGTCGAATATCCTGGACGGCTCCGCTATTCCCAGGCCCGACAGGACGTCGAGGTACTCGCTCCTGGACCCGCTCGCCGGGATCTTGCCGGTCAGCCAAGCCGTCTCCTCCGCCAGCGTGTAGCAGGAAGTATCGGTTATCGCCAGCACTTTATCGCCGCCGGGAACGGAATACGCTCCTTTCAGGTGATTCTCATACAGCGGGACAGGGGCCTCGGTCATATCAGCCGTGGACCGAGGAGAGGTCCGGCTCTCCGGGCGACGCCGGGGACTCCCCCGCGGCGCGGGAACGCTGGTAGGCCAGTTTTATGGACTCCAGTATCACTTCCCTGGTGTCCGCGCAATGCGGCTTGAAAAGATCTCCGGTCCTGGTTCGGCATTTTACCCCGCATTGTCCGCCGCAGGCCAGGGCGACGGAACACTCCAGGCATTCCGGCATATTGGCGATATGCCTGGTCTTATACCGGTCGTGAAGAGGGAAGAATTCCGCGCCGTCCCCGGAAACGCGTCCGACGCGGTACTCCGGATAGCCCGCTTCCTCGAAACACGCGTAAAGATCGCCGAAGGGGTCCACCACGAGCGTGCGCTGCATCGTCTGCATGCAGAAAGAGGTCCTCGTCAGGCCGAGACCCTTTTTCAGCCTGAAAAGCCGGCTCAGTTCGTTGGCCCTGAGGCTGACAGGATGCTCAAGATCTATACCCAAGCCGAAGACGCGGGAGGAAAGGTCCGCCATGTCCATGAAATCGGTGGCGTCTACCCGGGCGATATTGTCGTGCAGCGGACTGGCGTAGATACCGGCGAACTGATTGCCGAGTATCTTTCTGTCTTTAAGGTCTTTTACCAGCTCCGGGACGGAATCCAGTGTGCGGCGGTCCAGATTCAGCCTTATGCTTACGCGGGTTTCCCGGCCTATCAGCATGGCGATATTGTCGAGTATCCTGTCATAGGTCTTACCGCCGCCGGCCGGCACTCTGGAGGAATCGTGCAGTTCCCTGGTGCCGTCGAGCGAGACCTGGACGCTGCCGACCAGCCCCGGTCCGGGGCCGAAGAGCTCCGGCATCGCGTCGACCAGCGTGGCGTTGGTTATGGCGCTGGAGGACATGCCGTATTTCTTCGCGTAACCCAGTGCCCGTAGTATCACCGGCAGGTTCGCGGGGAGGAAGGGCTCGCCGCCGTAAAAGGAGATGTTGCAGTTCTTCGGCTCGGCCCCCGGGATTATGGAGGACAGATGGCGTCCGAAAATATTGTCGACCATCTCCCCGGTCATGACGGCCCCGGACTTATGGGGCCGATGCTCCTGCTGATAGCAGTATTTGCAGGCAAGATTGCAGTTATAGCTCATCAGCAGCATTATCCCGGCGCCCCTGGAGCTCTTTTCCTGCCCGTCGTGCAAAGCCCCGGCGAGTTCCCTGAAACGCGCAAGTTCCTCCCCGGGCGACAGGGAGGTCAGATGGCCTCTCTTGAGAAGCGCCTCTATCTCCGCGGCGGAAAGCTCGTTAAGCCGCTCATGCGACCCCGACAGGAGTATTTCGGCCGGTCTTCCGGAGAGTTCGTCCAGGCAGCCGTTGACGCCGTTAAAAAGGAGCGCGGTCCCGCCAAGGTCCACGACGTTCAGATACCGGCTGGAGCGGTATCCGCTCATTTCCCTCCCTCCGCAACGGTACGGACGCAGGCTTTTGGAAGCGGCTCGTTCTTTGACAGCATCCCGCAGATATAGCCCCGGTCCTCCGCCTTTTCGGCCGTCGGCGCGTTCATGGAAAAAGCCAGGTCGTAAGCCTCTGCCGCCTCTTTACGCTTTCCCAGCCGCAGCAGGGCCCGGCACATATTGAGCGGGATATAGGCCTTGGGCGCCAGACTGAAAGCTTTTTTAAAATCGCCGGCGGCCTGGGCGAACCGCGACAGCTGCATCGCCGCCGCGCCGCGGGCGAAGTACGCGTCGGACATGAACATGGCGTTTATCTCCGAATATTTACCGCCGGCGGGTATACCCTTCGGATATTTACGCTCCAGAGAACTCACCACGGCGTCCATCTCTTTATAGGCTTCTTCGAAGTCCTTCCGCCAGAAATGGATGCCGCCCTGGTGATACCGGATGGAGTTGGGCTCGTTCCTTACCACCTCGGGATACTCCGCCACCAGTTCGTCCAGGGCTTTCTGCGCGGCTTCGGTATCGCGCCGCGCCACCGCGAGGGTTATATTCCTGACATATTTTTCACGCCGGGACTCGCGCAGCATGCGCTTGAGTTTCTGGTAAGCGGTTTCCGCCTCCACCTCGAAAGTCTGGGACTCCAGCTCCATCAGAACGGGCTCCGGAGCTCCGGCGGGGTATTCCCCGTTGGCGGCGACCGGGACGGCGATCATCAGCGATAGTAATATGCTTTTCATGTCTTTAATTCTCCTTAGGTCTACGTTATACCGCTCGGCGTTCGCAGCGACGCGGGCTCAGGTGTGATAAGGGCGGCAATCGATGTATCCCACCGGTCCCTTGCAATCGCACGGAGTGATAAGGTCGAAAAGGCATGGCGGGATATTGACATCCTTGACGCCGCATTGATCGTTCTTCCAGGAGCAGGGATTATATCCGGAATTGCATTCACATTCCGTATATGTGCCGCCATTGCAGGGACAGTCGTCCCCGAATACGATAAAGCAATCCTTTGCGGCCAGCGCACCCAAAGCCTCGAACTCAATACGGTCTTTAGCTTTTTCCAGCGTTAAGATCTCCCCTTCCGTAAGATTCAGAGATTTTATTATATTTACCTCTTTCATCAGCCCTCCTGACAATGCTCTTGATGATGCAACGGCCACTACCGGAAATAGAGCAATTTTAATGCCAGTAAAAAGCGGCAATTACCCTCTTTTTTGAGTAAAAACGCGGTTTTTGCCTGTTTTTTGGGCAAAAGTGCGTGAAAATATTTTC